>NZ_JBVJLO010000010.1:0-136588 GCF_055584685.1 Streptomyces sp. NPDC102258 | reverse complement strand
GCGCGGCTGGAGGTGGCCGACGGGGCTGGAGAGTGCCGGCGCGGCTCACCACACGCCGCTCCGCGCCCGCACCTCAAACGCCGGCGCGGCTGGAGGTGGCCGACGGGGCTGGAGAGTGCCGGCGCGGCTCACCACACGGCGCTTCGCGCCCGCGCCTCAAGCGCCGGCAGGGCTGGAATTGCCCTCCGGGCAATCCAGCCTCCGCGGCGCGACCCGGCTCCGCAGGCATAAGCCGACACCGTCGGCACTTTGCAGCGCCGCCCGGCAAACATCAGCCCTCGCCTTTGCAGCGCCGCTCGGCAAAGTCCAGCCCCGCCGGCGTTTGAGGCGCGGGGGTCCGGGGGCTGGCCCCCGGCAACGGCGCGCAACGTGAGCGAGCCGCCCGGCCACATATCCAGCCCCGCCGGCGTTTGAGGCGCCGGGGTGCGGGGGCCGGCCCCCGGCAGCGGCGTGCGGCGTGGACGGGGCGTCCGGCCACACGGGGTGCGGGGGTGGGGTGGGCGTACCAGGGTGGAGGGGTGAGACGCGGACGGCAGGACCTGGCCAGCCTGCACGGCACGCCACCACCCCGCTGGGCCCGCTTCGCGCCCGCGGTGGCCATGGTGGTGCTCTGCCTCGCCCAATGGGTGACCCCGGGCGACATCGAGCTGGGCTACTTCCTGGCGGCCCTCCCCGCCGTCGCCGCGTTCTCCTACGGCCCCTTCGGCACCGCCGTCTTCGGCGCCATCGTGCTGGTCCTGCTAGGTGTGCCCGCCCTCGGCGTGGGCCACGCCAAGGGCTCCGACCTCGCCACCGTGGCCAGCGTCGCCGCCCTCAGCGTGGTCATCTCCTGGGTCCGGCGGCGCCGCGACCACCAGCTGGTCAGCGTCCGCACGGTCGCCGAGGCCGCCCAGATGGCGGTACTGCCGCCGGTGCCCGAACGCGTCGGCCCGGTGCGCTGCGCCGCGCTCTACCGGGCGGCCCAGCGCGGCACCCTCGTCGGCGGCGACCTGTACGACGTACGGGCCGGCCCCTACGGCGTGCGGGCGGTGGTGGCGGACGTGCAGGGCCACGGCCTGACGGCGGTCGGGACGGTGGTGGCGCTGCTCGGCGCGTTCCGCGAGGCGGTGCTGGACGACCCGGAGCTGACCGGGGTCGCCGCCCGGCTGGACCGGCGGCTGACGGCGGACGCGGCGGCGGACGGCACCCCGCACCCGGAGCTGTTCGCGACGGCGGTGCTGCTGGAGTTCCCGCCCGGGCTGGACCTCGTACGCATCGTCTCCTGCGGGCATCCGCCGGTGCTGCTGCTCCGCGACTTCGACGTCTCGGAGGTCAAGGTGGAACCAGGCCCTCCGCTGGGCCTGGGGCTGGCCTCGCCGGACCTCCCGTCGG
Source organism: Streptomyces sp. NPDC102258 (assembly GCF_055584685.1). Taxonomy (NCBI): domain Bacteria; kingdom Bacillati; phylum Actinomycetota; class Actinomycetes; order Kitasatosporales; family Streptomycetaceae; genus Streptomyces; species Streptomyces sp. NPDC102258. Next base: position 135,217 of record NZ_JBVJLO010000010.1, on the reverse strand, counting down.
TCACCGAGCTCCCCCTCCTGCCCGGCGACCGGCTCCTCGCGCACACCGACGGGGTCACCGAGGCCCGGGACGCGGGGGGCCGTTTCTACCCGCTGGCCACCCGTGTCCCGGTGCTGTCCGGCGATCCGGCGGGCCTGATCCCGGCGATCTGGCGGGACCTGGCGGCCTTCAGCGGCGGCGGCCCGCGCGACGACGTGGCCCTGCTGCTGCTGTCGCCCATCGTGGAGCCGCCCGCGTGACCGCTCCCCCACGCGAGGGGCGCCCCCGCCGGGGACGCCCCCGGCGCCTCAGACGGTCTCGCGGATGAACGCGCGGACCATCCTGCAGGTGAGGTTCGACGGCCGGTGAACGCCCACCCGGACCGCCATCGTCCGTATCTTGCGGTTGGTGGCGCGCTTCGCGTCGTACGTCCCCGTGTCGAGCAGGGAAATCGCCAGCCGCATCGCCTTGAGGCGGCGGTTGTGGTTCTCGTACCACTCGCGGGGCAGCCCCGCCGGCAGCGGCTTCTTCTCGGGCATCGAAATGATCGCGGCAGCGGCCATCTACAGCCTCCCAAACGGTAGTTGGCTTCCTGTCGTGCTCCCCCGATTTTACCGGGGGGCACTGACAAAAGCCCCTGGCCAGACGGAGTCTGACTACCCTGACGGGCATGGAGATCTGGATCAATCCCGCCTGTTCGAAGTGCCGCGCCGCACTGACCCTGCTCGACGCGGAGGGCGCCGGTTACACGGTGCGCCGCTACCTGGAGGACGTGCCCTCCGAGGCCGAGATCCGCACGCTGCTGGAGCGCCTCGGGCTGGAGCCCTGGGACATCACGCGCACCTCCGACCCCCTCGCCAAGGAGACCGGCGTACGGGACCTGCCGCGCGAGGCCTCCGAGGCCGCGCGCGGGGCCTGGATCGCCCACCTGGCCGCCCACCCGAAGCTGATCCAGCGCCCGATCATCACCGCCGACGACGGCACGGCCCTGATCGCCCGCTCGGACGAGGCCGTCCGCGAGGCCCTCGCCCGCGAGGCCCCCTGACGGTCCCCCCTTCTTCATCTCGCCCCCACCGCCGGGCCTCGTAGGGTGGCTCTGTACCGAAAAGGAACGAAACGCACCGAAGGACCCCCGCCGTGACCGAGCAGCAGCCGCCGCAGCCCACCGTCGTGCCGCCGCACACCGCCGGGGGCCACCCGATCCCGCCGCCGCGGCGGGGGGCCGACTGGATGTTCGGCGGGGTGTACGGGACGGTGCTGGCCAGCGGCCTGCTGGCCGCGCTGGACCAGAAGGGCGGGGAGTACACGCCCTTCTACGACGCCTGCTGGGTCCTGGTCACGGCCGCCACCGCCGCACTCGCGCACGGCTACTCCCACCACATGAGCACCCACCAGACGGGCTCGGCCGGCCACCGGTGGCGAGTGCTCTCGCGGGCGCTGTGGCACGAGTGGCCGATGATCGTGGCCACCCTGCCCACCGTGCTGCTCCTGCTGATCGCCGGGCTCGCGCACTGGGAGTCGTACGGGGTCACTGCGGTCGGGCTCGGCCTGAACACGGCCCTGCTCTTCGGCTGGGGCTCCTTCATCGCGCTCCGGGTCGGCTACCGGCTCGCCTCGGCGCTGCTCATCGGCCTGGCGGACGCCACGATCGGCCTGGCCATCATCGTGGCGAACGCCCTCATCAAGTAGCCCTCCGGCCCGCCGGGACGGCCTACAGCTGCGCCTCCGCCGCCACCAGGATCTCCGTCAGCCGGGCCCCGAACTCGGCCCCGCGCGGGTCCGGAACCCCGGTACGGGCGGCGGTGAGGAGGGCGTCCAGCGCCCGCCCGTACGCACCCGGTACGTCGCTCCAGTCGGGCAGCGCGAAGACGCCGTCGGCCCCGCGCAGTTCCAGCCCGACCCCGGCGGCCGCGTGCGGCGCGCCCAGGCTGAGCACGGCGGTGCTGGCGGCGCCCGAGGCGTGCCGCAGGAGCAGCTGGACCACGTCGGACGGCCCCCGGGCGGCGGTGACGGCGGTGACGTCGCCCAGCACCGGGATCAGCACGGACAGCGCGTGCGGGCCGACGTCCCACAGGCCGCCCTTGGCCTTGCGCCAGGGCGAGTCGGCGTACGGGCTGGGCGTGCCGTCGGGCGGGAAGACGGCGCCGAGCCAGTGCGCGGAGGCGGTGAACCAGCCGGACCGGGCGGCCTGTTCGCCCACCCATCCGGCGGTCGGCTCGGCGAAGCGCAGGGTGAGGAAGACGACGGAGGCGACGCCGTGCGCGGCCGCGGCGCCGGCCACGGCGCGGGCGTCCTCGGCGGTGGTCGCGACGGGCTTGTCGAGCAGCAGGTGGCATCCGGCGGCGGCCGCGCGCACGGCGAGCGGGGCCTGGACGTCCGGCGGCAGGGCGAAGGCCACGACGTCGCAGTCCGCGAACAGCGCGTCCGGGTCTTCGTACACCTTCACGCCGAACTCACGGGCCAGCGCGGCCGCCGCCTCGGGACGGCGGCCCCACACGCCGGCGAAGGTGGAGCCGGTGTGGGCGGCGAGGGCGGGGGCGTGGGTCCGCTGGGCCCAGGGACCGGTCCCCATCAGCCCGACCCGGGGGAGGGGGCGGCCGGAAACGGCCGCGGACGGCTCAGCGGGGGAGTTCGTATCAGACGACATGCTCACCGGATCAGTCTGCCCCACTCGGACGGGTGTGCGGCCGCCGACCCGCACGACCCGTCCCACCTGCGGGGTAAACCTCGGTAACAAGAGGTTCACACACGGGCAACGGACGAGAAATCGCCACGGGACAGGCTGCGGTCACCACCATGGCGATCCGCGGCACCCCCGGGTGCGGCCCCGCAGAGTCAGGACGGGCCCGTGAGCTACAAGGCTGAGTACATCTGGATCGACGGCACCGAGCCGACGGCGAAGCTCCGCTCCAAGACCAGGATCCTGGCGGACGGCGAGCCGCTGCCGGTCTGGGGCTTCGACGGGTCGAGCACCAACCAGGCCGAGGGCCACGCCTCCGACCGCGTGCTCCAGCCGGTGTTCTCCTGCCCGGACCCGATCCGCGGCGGGGCGCACGTCCTCGTGCTGTGCGAGGTCATGAACATCGACATGACCCCGCACGAGTCGAACACCCGCGCGCTGCTGCGCCCGGTCGCCGAGCAGTTCGCCGGCCAGGCGCCCATCTTCGGCATCGAGCAGGAGTACACCTTCTTCGACGGCTCGCGTCCGCTCGGCTTCCCCGCCAACGGCTTCCCGGCGGCGCAGGGCGGCTACTACTGCGGGGTCGGTTCCGACGAGATCTTCGGCCGCGACATCGTCGAGAAGCACCTCGACCACTGCCTGGCGGCCGGCCTGAGCATCTCCGGCATCAACGCCGAGGTCATGCCCGGCCAGTGGGAGTTCCAGGTCGGCCCGGTCGGCCCGCTGGAGGTCTCCGACCAGCTGTGGATCGCGCGCTGGCTGCTCTACCGCACCGCCGAGGACTTCAACGTCTCCGCGACGCTGAACCCGAAGCCGGTGAAGGGCGACTGGAACGGCGCGGGCGCGCACACCAACTTCTCGACGAAGGCGATGCGCGAGGACTACCGCGCGATCATCTCCGCCTGTGAGGCGCTGGGCGAGGGCAGCAAGCCGCTGGACCACGTCAAGAACTACGGCGCGGGCATCGACGAGCGCCTGACGGGTCTGCACGAGACCGCCCCCTGGAACGAGTTCAGCTACGGCGTCTCCGACCGCGGCGCCTCGGTCCGCATCCCGTGGCAGGTGGAGAAGGACGGCAAGGGCTACATCGAGGACCGCCGTCCGAACGCCAACGTGGACCCGTACGTGGTGACCCGCCTCATCACGGACACCTGCTGCTCCGGCCTGGAGCGCGACGGCCTGGTGTGACGGCCTGGTCTGACAGCCTCGTTCGACGGCCCGCGCCGGGCCCCGTGGGTCGCGTCTGGTCCGGCGCGGGAGCTGAATATGAGATTCCGCTCCACGACGTGAGACGAGGTCTGCCCTGAGCCCCGGAGTTCTGCTTCAATGACGCCCATGGCCAGCCATCCGCACTCCTCGACAGGTCGCAGCGACCTGGAGCCGTTCTGGCCGTCGCGTCAGGATCACGACTTCGACCGGGTGTGTTGCCGCGCTGAGAACGCGCCGGCCCTCTAACGCCCTCCGGGACATCACGGCAAGCCCTCCCCGGGGCCTTCGGCCCGCGCGGTACGACAACGACGACTACGGAACACGTACGTCTCCTGCCGACCACTCCGCGTGAAAGAGCTGACCACTCATGGCGAACACCCGCTCCATCGCTTCCGCCCCCTCCGCCGCCACCTCCGCTCCCCCGGCCTTCCCGCCGCCCGGTCCGCGCCACCGGCTGCGGGCCGTGGACCGCGACGAGGCGGCCCGGGTCGTGGACCTGTTGCCGCCCGGCGCCACCTGGCTGCCCGCGCCGCAGCACGCCCTGCCGACGCTGCCGGGCCAGCCGCCGATGGTCGGCTACCTGGTGCTCGTACCGGCCGACCAGCAGCCGATCACCTTCGCCCCGCAGTCCGTACCCGCCGCCCCGGCCCCGGCGACCGCCGCCCCGGCCGCCACCGGGGACTCCCTCGTCCGCATCGACCCGGCGCAGCGCACCGCCGAGGTGGACGGCGAGGTGCTCGACCTGACGTACCTGGAGTTCGAGCTGCTGGCCCACCTCGTCGCGCACCCGCACCGGGTGCACAGCCGCGACCAGCTGGTGACCACCGTCTGGGGCTACGGACACGTCGGCGACGGCCGGACCGTCGACGTCCACATCGCCCGCCTGCGCCGCAAGCTGGGCGCGGCGCACCGCGGCGCGATCCAGACCGTGCGCCGGGTGGGCTACAAGTACGCGCCCTGACCGGGCGGCGGGCCCGTACTCCCCCGGGAGTACGGGGAGTACGGGCCCGCCCCCGCGCGGCCGAGGTCAGGCCGGCCGCGCCGTGGCCGCGCGGCGGCCCGCCACGAAGCCGAGGACGACGTCCACGGCGAGGAAGGCGAGCAGGCTGATCCCGAGCAGCGGGACGAACCAGCCGACGAGCGCCGTCACAGCGGCGAACGGCAGCAGGACGCTCACCGGCAGCCGCCGCCAGGCGCCGCGCGGCTGCGCGCGGCCGACCGAGAGCCGGCGGTCCTTGGTGGGCCGGCGCATCCACCACATCCGGTAGCCCCACACGACGAGGAACATCACCGCGACGGCGAGCGCGGCCAGGGCGAGCTGGTTGGCGACGCCGAAGGTCAGGCCCATGTGCAGGTCGATGCCGAAGCGGGTGAGCTGGGCGAGCAACGGGTAGTCCGCGAACCGCAGTTCGTCCATGATCCGGCCGTCGGCGGGGTCGACGGCGACCGCGTCCAGGTGCACCGGCAGCGTCTTGTCGGCCTCCTTGACCACGTAGCCCTTGCCGTCGGCGGGCAGGGTGACGCGCAGGCTCGCGGTGACCCCGGCGGCCCGGGCGGCGGCCACCGCCCGGTCGATGCCGACGTCGGCGGTGGGCGGTGGCGGGGGCATCTCCATGCCCTCGGTCATGACGTGGCCGGCGTGCTCGTCGGAGCCGGTGGCGGCGCCCCCGGTGAGGGCGGCGGCCACCGAGGGGGTGGCGCCGCCGAGCCGGTCCTGGAGCTGCCCGATGTGCTCACCGGCGTAGCGCGACCAGGTCAGGCCGGTGGCGGAGAGGGCCACCAGGCCGACGGCGGCCCACAGTCCGACGGTGCCGTGCCAGGACAGCACCCGGCGGCGGCCGGTGGCCCGGCGGTCGGGGCGGACCAGGTCCGCACGGCGGGAGCGGCGGCGGCCGGCCCACAGGGCGACGCCGCCCAGTGCGACCACCCAGAGCCAGCTGGCGGCGAGTTCGCTGTAGTTCCGGCCGAATTCGCCGAGCTGGAGGCTGGAGTGGAACTCGCTCAGCCAGGCGCGCAGCGGCAGCGCGTCACCGGCGGTGGTCAGCTGTCCGCGTACGCCGGCGGTATACGGGTCGACGAAGACGGTGAGGGTCTCGCCGTCCGCCAGCCCCGGCCGATCCATGATCACCCGGGTGGTGGCGTCGGGCTCGGGAGCCGGCCAGACGCCGACCACCGTGCCGTCGGGGGCGGTGGCGCGGGCGGCCTTCACCTGGGTGGAGAGCGGTACGGAGGCCTCGCCCACGTGGGGCACCGTCAGCTCGTCGGAGTAGAGGATCTTCTCGGCCTGCCAGGAACCGGCGTACAGCAGGCCGGTGGTGGCGGCGAGGAAGAGCAGCGGGGCTATCAGGAGGCCCGCGTAGAAGTGCACGCGCAGGAGCAGCGGGCGCAGGGCGGCCCAGCCGGAGCCTGCGGCGGTGCCTGTGGCGGGCCGGGCGGGTGGGGCCGGGTCCCGTGCTGGGACGTCGGGGAGTGCGTCGAGGGACATGAGGGTCCTCAGGGGTAGGCGAAGACATGGGTCGGAGGCCCCAGGTCCCGCCCCCTCGACGGACGAGGGTGCGCCGGTCAGGCGCGGGCCGGACGACCGGGGGCCGTGGCGCGGAAGGTGCGCGGCACGGGCGGGCCCCGGCGGACGGCGGTATGGGCGTGGACGGCGCCGCGGAGGCGCCGCGGCCGTTCGTACGGAGGACAGTGCGCGGGCGGCGCCGGTACGGGGACCACCCGGGTCCGGACCAGCGCCAGGGCGCGGGCGAGCGGCCGGGCGGCGTGCAGGGCGGCGGCGCCGAGGGTCCGGGCCAGCCGGAAGACGGCGGCCTCGCCCCACGCGAGCCACGCGGCACAGAACAGCCCGGCGAGCACGTGGACGAGGACCATCCCGATCCCCCCGTGCCCGGCCATGGCGAACACTCCGGCCAGCCCGTCCATCCCGTGCCCGGCCATATCGGCCATGCCGGAGGCGCCGTGGCCGGCCATGTCCCCCAGGGCAGAGGCGCCATGTCCGGCCGTGTGCGCCAGGTCGGCCGCGCCGGAGGCGCCGTGGCCGGTCATCCCGGCGGCGCTGTGAGGGGCCATGCCTGCCATGTCGGCCATGCCGGGGGAAGCGTGTCCCGCCATGCCGGCCATGTCGTGGCGTGTTGCGCCGGGGGCGGCTGGGGTTCCCGGCGGCGCCGTCATCGGTGTGCTCGCCGAGAAGGTGAGGTGGAGACCTGCCTGGGCGGCGAGCAGGGCCGCGCTGATGCCGACGGGCCCGCGGCGCCGCCCGGTGGCCGGCCAGGCCAGACCGGCCGTCACCGCGAATGCCCCCAGAAGCCACCCAAGCGGGATGTCCCTCCCGGACATGGACGAATGCCCCACCGCGGCCAAGGCCACGCACACCGCCGCGAACATCGCGGCCCGTGTGGCGCGCATCGGCGCGCGGTGGCGGGTGTCGGACATGTTCCGGCCATGCTCCCACGGGCCCCGGTGCCGGGCGCACGGGGCCCGTATCCGATCATGGGTGGGTGAATCCGCTGCCGAGGTCCTGGTCATGGCCGTCGCTGGCCGCGCTCTACACCGGCGGGGTCCAGCTCGGCTCCCACGCCCTGGAACGGCTGGATCCGGCGGAGCGGGAGCGGGTGCTGCGCTCCTGCTCGACGAACGTCGACAATCTCGACTCCGGCCGCTGGGAGACCCTGCTGGCCAGCGCCTGTGTGGTCGAGGAGCCCATGCCGCTGCCCTACGCCCTGCTGCTGGTCGCGGTCCTGGGCTACGCCGAATACGCGTACGGGGCCTGGTGGACGGCCGCCGTGTTCCTCTTCGGGCACACCACCGCGACCCTGCTCGTCCACGGCGTGCTGCGGCGCACCGCCGCCCCTGAGACCCGGCGGGCCCTGGACGTGGGCGCGAGCTACGGCTTCAACGCCGTGCTCGGCGCCCTGACCTCGGCCCTCCCCCGCGGAGCGGCCCGCACCACCGCCCGGGCGGGGCTGCTGGCGCTGGCCGTGCGGCCGGTGCTGCGGCGGGAGCGGACCTTCACCGACGCGGGGCACCTGGTGGCGCTGAGGCTCGGCCTGGGGGTCTCGCTGGCCGTCGATTGTCTTTCCCGTAAGAATCATCGGAAAATCGCTCTTGCCTGACCTTTTTGTACCGATTGCCAGCCCCACACTCCCCCTGACACGCATCACCACCCCCGAGCCGCACACCGCTGGAGCCGCCACGATGACCGCCACGACCTCCACCACCGTCGCCAATCTGCGCGACCTCGGTGGCACCCCGCTCGCCGGCGGCCGCACCGTCCGCCCCGGCCTGGTGCTGCGCTCGGGCGCGCTCGACCGGCTCGACCTCGCCGCCGACCCGGCGGTGGCCGCGCTGGGACTGCGTACGGTCATCGACTTCCGCAGCGGCCCCGAGCGCACCGACCACCCCGACCGCATACCGGAGGGCGTCCGGCTGCTGGTGCGCGACGTGCTGGCCGACAAGATGAGCGAGGGCCGGATGCCCGCCGCCACCCAGCTCAAGGACCTCCTCGCCGACCCGGTGGTCGCCGAGGAGCACCTGGGCGGCGGCAAGGCGCAGGCCCTGTTCGGCTCGGTCTACCGCTCCTTCGTGGCCACCGGCTCCGCGCAGGCCGCCTACCGCACGCTGCTCACCGAGGCCGCCGACCCCTCGGCCGGTCCGCTGTTGTTCCACTGCACGGCCGGCAAGGACCGTACGGGCTGGGGCGCGACGGTGATCCTCGCGCTGCTCGGCGCGGACGAGGAGACCCTGATGGCCGAATACCTGTCGGTGAACCCGGCGGTGAAGGCGGCCTTCGCCCCGCTGATCGAGGGCTTCACCATGGCGGGCGGCGACCCGGACATCGCGCTGGCGCTGATCGGGGTGTTCCCCTCCTACCTGGAGGCGGGCCTCGACGAGGTGCGCGCGCGGTACGGGTCCATGGAGAAGTACGTACGGGAGGGCCTGGGCGTTCCCGACGAGACGGTCGAGGCGCTGCGCGCCCGGCTGATCGCCTGACCTGCCGATCGTCTGATCGCCCGACCGGCGGTCACCCCGGCGCCACCCCGGTTCGTCCGAACGTGCGCGCTGGGGGCGGGTGACCATCCGACGATTCGCTCGTTCTGCTGAACGTGACTGCGCCGGATACCGCCACCCGCCCCCTCGCCCCCGACGTCGAGCAGGCCGAGGCCGCCATCGTCGAGCACTACCCGCGGCTGGTGCGGCTCGCCTATCTGGTGCTGCCGCCCGCCCTCGGCCGCAACCGGCGGGTGCTCACCGCCCATTCGCTGACCCAGCGCGCGCTGCCGCGCGGCCGGCGGGGCACCGTCCCCGCCGAGGTGCGGGGCGGGGTCCCGGCGCAGCGCGGCGAGCCGGCCGGGGCCGAGTCGGGGTACGCGTACGTACGGCTGCGGGTGCTGCGCGCCGCCCTGGAGGCGGGGGTCCCGCTGACGTTCCGGTCCCTCCCGCTGCGCGGGCAGCTGCCCGCTCCGCTGCCCCGGGTGTGGGGGCTGCGGCTGTTCCCCCGGGCGGGCGGGGCCGAGGAGCTGGCGCTGGACCAGTGGCTGGCCACCCTCGGCGGGCCCGGCCGGGCGGCCTGCGTCCTGCGGGCGCTGGAGGGGCTCCCGGAGCCGGAGGTGCTCCGGGTGCTCGCCGAGGCGGGGGTCGCGGATCCGGCGGCGGCGGTCGCGGAGTCCGGGGACCCGGCGCACGACGGCCTGTTCGCCTCCCCCGAGTTCGACCCGTGCGTGCTCCAGGCCCGGCCCACCGACCTGCTGCGCCGGCGGCGGTTCGCGCGGGCCTCGCTGGCGGGCGCCGCCGCCCTCGCGGTGTGCGGGGCGCTGCTGGCGCTGCCCGGCGGCGGCTGGGGCTCGGACGGGCCGGCGGCCCCGCCGTACGCGCGCAACGCGGCGGCGGAGGCGGCGCTGGACCCCGGGCAGCTGGTGCGGGTCGCGCCCACGGTGTGGCGCACGTCCTCCCGTACGGACTACTCCGCCTGGCCCGCGCGCGGCGACCGCGCCGCCGACACCGGGCTGCTGCGCCGGGCGCTGGCCGTATGGGCCCGGCCCGGCAAGGCGGTGGTGGTCTCGGCGACGCCCGGCACCCCGTCCGGGCCGCCGATGGGCCCGCCCCAGCTGCTGTTCGCGGGGACCGTCGACCAGGCCGTGGTGGTCCTGCTGTACGACGGGCTGCGCGTGGTCCGCTACGCCGAGCCGCGCACCGGCACCGCGGGCGCGGCCCTGGACTTCGCCCGGACCGACGGGGCCTCGGCGGACACCGCGACGGGCCTGGTGCTCAGCCGGGTCGACGGCAACGTCCGCTATCTGACGGCCCCCTGGGTGACCGGCGCCACCCTGCGCGACCTGCTCAAGCCGGCCGAGGCCCCGGCCGCCCTGAAGCTCACCCCGGACGGGGTCACCCCGCCGCTGCTGGGCCCGGCGCCGGGCGGGAACTGTACGAGCTGGAACGCCCTGTCGCTGACCGGCGACGGCGTGACCCGGCTGGTCACGGACCTGGGCGAACTGACCCCGGCCCGGCTGACCTCGGGCGCTCCGGGCGCCGCGCGGGACGTGACGGAGGCGGCGGAGCTGGGCGACTGGGCGCGGATCGCGTGCCTGCTGCCCTCGGTCCGCTCGCACGGGGTCCGTACCGTCAACGCCTGGACGTACGCGAAGCAGCCGCTGCCCGAGGGGGACGGGACGGCCGCCTGGCTGTGCACCCGGGCCGAGACCTGGCAGGGCACGGCGGACCGGGTGCAGGCCCAGTTCCTCGCGCCGGGCGCCCCGGGCGCGGCCCAGGCGGCGAAGGCGGAGGGCTCACCGGCGTGCGGGCCGCGAGAGCCGCGGGTGCTGGCCGGGGTGCTGTGGAAGTCCCGCGCGGGCCAGTGGTACGTCCTGGCCGCGGGCAGCGCGCAGTTCGCTTCCCTGTCGGTGTCCGGCAGCGGGGTGAACGGCTCGGCCAACGGCAACCGGCTGGCGGTGAAGGCCAAGGAGGGCGCGCAGGTGGACCTGACGGGCAAGCTGACGGACGGAACGAAGGCAGGCGTACTGCGCTGAACCGCCGCGCCTCTCCCGCACCGCCGCCCCTGCACCGCCACATTGGCGGTGCAGGGGCCTTTTCCTCTTCCGTACCCATCAGTACATTGACGCCATGTCTAATACGCCGCTCGCACCCGTCCCCGTGGCGACGGAACACATAGACCTCCAGCCGCGGAACGTGTCCTTCTCCTGGGACGACACCCCGCTGCACTGGCTGCCCGGCGACCCCTTCGCCGGGCACACCATCAACGTGCTGCACCTGCTCCTGCCCGCCGGGGAGCGCTGGTTCGTGCACGTCTACAAGCAGGTCCTCCCGTACATCACGGACGAGCGGCTGCGGGCGGACGTCATCGGCTTCATCGGGCAGGAGGCGATGCACGCCGCCGCACACGACGACGTCCTCCCCCACCTGCGGCGCCTCGGCCTGGATCCGACGCCCTACACCGCGCAGGTGGACTGGCTGTTCGAGAAGCTGCTCGGCGACCGGACCCTGCCGCCCGGCCGCCCGCGCCGGTGGTGGCTGATGGAGCGGGTCGCGATGATCGCGGCGATCGAGCACTACACCGCCTTCCTCGGCGACTGGGTCCTCAACGCCCGGGAACTGGACCGCCGGGGCGCGGACCCGATGATGCTGGACCTGCTGCGCTGGCACGGCGCGGAGGAGGTCGAGCACCGCTCGGTGGCCTTCGACCTGTTCATGCACGTCGACGGCGGCTACCGGCGCCGGGCCAGGACCTGGGCCACCGCCTTCGCCGCCCTGGTCTTCCTCTGGCAGCGCGGCGCCCGCTTCTTCATGGAGAACGACCCCTCCCTGCCCGCCGCCAAAGCCTCGCTCGGCCAGTTCTTCCGGGCCGGACGGCAGGGGGTGCTGCCCTCGGCGGGGGCCATGCTGAAGTCGATCCCGACCTACCTCTCCCGTACGTACCACCCCTCCCAGGAGGGGTCGACGGCCCAGGCGGTCGCCTACCTGGCCACCTCCCCCGGCGCCAACGGCGGGGTGCGGCCGTGAGGCGGGCGCTGACGGTGACGGCGCTCGCGGGGGCCGCCGTACTGACCCGGCGGGCGCTGCGCCGGCGGATCGGCCGCTCCCCGCTGTGGCCGCTGCCCGCCCTGGACATCCCGGTGTCGGGGCACTCCCCGCGCCGGCCGCTGCGCGTACGGGTCACCGCGCGGGCCGAACCGGCCGACGGGGTGGCGCTGCTGACCCTGGAGTCCGACGAGCTGCCGCCGTGGACCCCGGGCGCGCACGTCGACCTCGTCCTGCCCTCGGGGCTGGTGCGCCAGTACTCGCTGTGCGGGGACCCCGCCGAGCACGGCCGCTACACGGTCGCCGTCCGGCTCGTCGACGACGGCCGCGGCGGCTCCCGGGAGGCGCACGAGCGGCTGGTGGCGGGCACCGAGCTCGAACTGCGGCCGCCGCGCAACCGGTTCGCGCTGCTCCCCGCCCCCTCGTACGCGTTCGTCGCGGGCGGCATCGGGATCACCCCGATCCTGCCCATGCTCCGCGCGGCCACGGCGGCGGGCGCCGACTGGACCCTGCTGTACGGGGGCCGCTCGCGCGCCTCGATGCCGTTCCTGCCCGAACTCGCCGCCTACGGGGACCGGGTCACGGTCGTGCCCGAGGACGAGGCCGGGCTGCCGGACCTGACCCCGCTCGCCGGGGTGGCACCCGGCACCCTGGTCTACTGCTGCGGGCCCGAACCGCTGATGCGGGCCGTCACCGCCGCCGCCGATCCGTCGGCGGTGCGCCTGGAGCGCTTCGCCCCGGCGGCGGCCGGCCCGGCGCGGCCCTTCACCGTGGAACTGCGCCGCTCGGGGCGCAGCGTGGAGGTCGGGTCCGGGGAGTCCGCCCTGACGGCGGTGCGCCGGGTGCTGCCCGACACTCCGTACTCCTGTGAACAGGGCTTCTGCGGAACCTGCCAGCACCGGGTGCTGGCGGGCGAGGTGGAGCACCACGACGAGCTCCTCACCGACGGGGAGCGGGCGGACTCGATGCTGCTGTGCGTCTCCCGCGCGGCCGGGGACCGCCTGACCTTGGACCTTTGACTTCCGCTTCCCCCGGAGGGGAGAAGTAGGGTGTCGGCATGACAACCGGGGTGCGGCGCAGGATGGGTGTCGAGGAGCGGCGGCAGCAGCTGATCGGGGTGGCCCTGGAGCTGTTCAGCCACCGCTCCCCCGACGATGTGTCGATCGACGAGATCGCCGCGGCCGCCGGGATATCGCGGCCGCTCGTCTACCACTACTTCCCCGGCAAGCTCAGCCTGTACGAGGCCGCGCTGCGCCGGGCCGCCGACGAGCTGGCGGAGCGGTTCGTGGAGCCGCTCGAAGGGCCGCTCGGGTCGCGCCTGCTGCGGGTGATGGGGCGGTACTTCGCCTTCGTGGAGGAGCACGGGCCGGGCTTCTCGGCGCTGATGCGGGGCGGCCCGGCGGCGGGCAGCAGCCGGACCAACGCGATGATCGACGAGGTCCGGCAGGCCGCGTACGAGCAGATCATCACCCACATCGGCGTCGACGAGCCGCCGGCCCGGCTGGAGCTCGTCGTGCGGTCCTGGGTGTCGCTGGCCGAGTCGACGGCGCTGCTGTGGCTGGACGGGCGGCGGATCCCGCGGGCGGAGCTGGAGCTCCAGCTGGTGCACGACTTCGCGGCGCTGGCCGCGGTGAGCGCCGCGTACGACGCGGAGATGGCGGGGATCCTCGTACGGATCCTGGCGGACGAACCGGCCGACGGGCCGTTCGGGGAGCTGGTGGGGCGGCTGGCGGCGCTGGTTCCGGCACCCCGTCCCGGTGCGTGATCCGGCCCGGCCGCGATAATGCCCGCGTGATCATTGACGACGGGATCTTGTTCCGGCAGGCCGGGGAGAAGGACGCCGGCACGCTGGTGAAGCTGTACGACCAGGCGGCCCGCTGGATGCGCAAGCAGGGCATCGACCAGTGGAAGCCCGGCGAGAAGGACGTCGCCCATTTCCGGTCGGTGATGCGCGCCGGGGAGGTGTGGCTCGCGGAGGACGCCGACGGGCGGGTCGTGGGCGCGTACGAGCTGTGGTGGTCCGACGAGGACGCCTGGGGGATCCAGCCGCCGGTCGCGGGCTACGTGCACCGGCTCATGGTGGAGCGGGAGACGGCCGTCCCCGGCACCGGCCTGCGGATCCTCGACCACGCCGAACGCCGGACCGCCCGCACGGGGCGCGAACGGGCCCGCCTGGACTGCCGGTCGACCAACCCGCGGCTGCTGGCGTACTACCAGAACGCGGGCTACCGCATCGTCGGCGAATGCCCCTCGAAGCAGGGCGACGGCGGCCGGGTGTACGGGGTGATCCTGCTGGAGCGGCGCCTCGACGTCTGAGGCGCCGCTCCCGGTCCGCCGCCGGTCAGGACCGCTTGAAGACGGCGACCGTGCGGGCGGGCACCGTGAACGCGCCCGTCCCGGCGTCGTACCCGGCCCGCTTGACCACCGGGTCCGAGCCGGCCGCCTGGAGCGGGTGCAGGGCGTAACCGGTGCCCGCGAGGGCCTGGACGCGCTGGGTCCGCTCGTCCGGGGTGGCGTTGAAGACCACGACCAGCTCGCCGAGGGTCATGGTGAGGACGCCCGGGGTCTCCTCAGGTCCGGACAGCGGGAACGCCAGCTGCGCCTGGACGGCCTCGGCCGTGGTGAGGGCGAAGGCGCCTTCCGTCGTACGGATCTTCAGCAGGTCCCGGTAGGCGGCCGAGGTGGCGTTCGTCTCGGCGCAGCCGGGGGCGGCGAGCCCCTTCAGCAGAAGCGCCGCGTAAGGCCACTTGGGCCGGTTGTCGGCGGCGGGCGGCAGGCCCCGGCCGAAGCCGTTGCCGGTGCGGCAGTCCCAGTGGATGGCGTTGAACCAGTCGCCGCTGTCGAAGGAGTTGCGGTCCAGGGACTTGGAGCGCAGCAGGTCGCTGCCGGCCTGGGAGAGCGCCGGGCCCTGGGAGAGGGCGGCCGTGGCCAGGGCGAGGACCTGGGCGCGGCCCCGGTCGGCCGCCGTGGTGGAGGCGGGCAACTTGTAGGCGAGGGCGTCGTAGAGGGTCTCGTTGTCGTGGGCGTCCGCGTAGGCGAGGGCGTCGCCGGGGGCGGCGGCGTACCCGGCGGGGGCGCCGTTGTAGTCCACCCCGGAGCCCGTGGTGCGGCGGCCGGCGGAGTCGGTGAACGCGTACGGGGCCAGGTTGCCCGTCAGCCCGACCTTGATCAGGTCCTGGTCGTGCAGGAGCCGGGCGCGCTGCTCGTCGGGGGTGCCGTTCGCCGGGGAGCCGTTGGGCGCGGTGAACAGGCCGGAGGCGAAGCCCTGGACGCGCGGGTCCTCGTCGAAGGGGCCGCCGCCGCGGACGGCGTCGCGGGCCCGGTCGGAGAAGGTGGCGATGCCGGTGCCGGCCATGTTGTTCTGGGTGGCCTGGACGAAGCGGGCGTCGTCGGCGACTTCGCCGAAGTTCCAGCCCTCGCCGTACAGGACGATCTGCTTGCCGTCCACGCCGTCCTTCGCGACGGTCAGCGCGTCGAGGGCCTTGCGGACGGCCAGGATGTTGGCCTTCGGGTGGTGGCCCATCAGGTCGAAGCGGAAGCCGTCGACCTTGTACTGCCTGGCCCAGGTGACGACCGAGTCCACGACGAGGCGGCCCATCATGGCGTTCTCGGGCGCGGTGTTGGAGCAGCAGGTGGAGTTGGCGACGCTGCCGTCGGCGAGGAGGCGCTGGTAGTAGCCGGGCACGATGCGGTCGAGGACCGACGTGTCCGCCTGCCCGGACGCGGCGGTGTGGTTGTAGACGACGTCCATCACGGTGCGCAGCCCGGCCCCGTTCAGGCCCTGGACCATCCTGCGGAACTCGACGGTGCGGGCGGTGCCGTCCGGGTCGCTCGCGTACGAGCCTTCGGGGACCGTGTAGTGCAGCGGGTCGTAGCCCCAGTTGTACGCGTCCTTCGCGGCGGCGGCGCTCACACAGGCCTGCTGGGCCTCGGAGTCGGGGGCCTGCGCGGGGAGGTCGCAGGCGGGCGCGGTGCGGTCGGCGGCCCGCTCGGGGACGGTGGCGAAGTCGAAGACGGGCAGCAGGTGGACGTAGGAGGTGCCGGCGGCGGCCAGATCGCGCAGGTGGCGCATGCCGGCCGAGCCGGTGTCGGTGAAGGCCAGGTACTGGCCGGGGTGCTTGCTGGTGGGGTCCTCGGCGGAGAAGTCGCGCAGGTGGAGCTCCTGGATCCGCGCGGAGGCGAAGGGCACCGGCGCGGGCTTGCGCAGGTCGCGCCAGCCGGGCGGGGCGAGCTTCGGGTCGGCCAGGTCCACGACGAGGCTGCGGGCGGAGTCGGCGGTCAGGGCGGTGGAGTAGGGGTCGGTGACGAGGTTGCGGACCAGCCGGCGGGTGCTCGGCGCCCAGACGGTGACGGCGTAGCGGTAGGGCTTGCCGGTCCAGGAGCGGTCACCGCGCACCGACCAGACGCCGGTGGCGTCGTCGCGGCGCATGGCGACGCTGCGGCCGCCGCCGTCGAGTTCGAGGGAGACCTCGCGGGCGGTGGGGGCCCAGACGGAGAGGGTGGGGCGGCCGTCCTTGAAGACGGGGCCCAGGGGTGCGTTCGTCGCGTACAGGTCGTCGAGGACGCCGGCGAGCTGGACGCCGGTGGCCGCGAGGACCGCCCCGTTCGCGGCGCGGGCGCTCGCGACGAGCTGGCCGCGCAGGGCGTCGCGCACCCGGCCCTGGTCGCGGGGGTCGACGCGGAAGGCGCCGTACGCCGCCAGGTGCGGGAACTTAGCCTTCTGCGCGGGGGTGAGCTCGGTGCGCTCCAGCCGCAGCCAGGAGGCGCCGGCCTCGTGGAGGACTCCGCTCCCGGTGGTGATGCGGCCGTCGGCGGAGGCGAGGAGCTGGGTGGAGGCGGCGGCCGTAGGGGCGTTCCAGGCGAGAGTGTCGCGGTCGAGCCAGACGGCTTCGGCCTTGGTGAGGTCGAGGGCGGCGGCGGATCCGGCGGGCTGCGGCAGCAGGTAGGGGGCGCGGCCGCCGAGCATCCACACCTCGTGGCCGGTCGCCTTGAGGTCGAGGGACTGGTCGGTGGGCAGGTCCTTCTCGTCGCCCTTGTGCAGGATGTAGCTCAGGCTGGTGGCCCCGGCGGCGAGGGGGACCTCGTAGACGGCGCCGTAGGAGTCGGTGCGGACGGGGGGCAGCGGCTTGGCCCAGTCGGTGGGGGTCGCGGCGCCGGTCCACACGTGCAGGCCCCAGCCGTCGGGGCGCTGGTAGTGCAGGACGGCCTTGGTCTGGTCCTGGGGCGGGTAGGCGGGGCGGTCGGTGCGGGCGGGCTCCTTGCCCTGCTCCAGCCAGACCTCGCCGCTCTTGGTGACGTCGAGGGTCCGGTCGGTGGCGACGTCCTTGGCGCCGTCCTTGTCGATGACGAGGTAGCCGACCGTGGAGGCGCCGGGCTTCAGACGGACGTACGCGAAGGCGCCGTAGGCGTCGCGCCCGGTGAAGGCATGCCCCTGCGGCCAGGGCAGGGCCTCGCCGTCGGCCAGGTCACCCCAGGCGTAGAGCCGCCAGTCGGTGTAGTCGCCGTCGGGCCGGTGGTAGTGGACCACCGCGTAGTCGCGCTGGGTCGCGGTCGGGACCTCCTTCGGCGGGACCTGCCCGGCGGTGGAGGCGGCGAGGGCGGAGGCGGTGCGTCCGGCGGAGTCGACGACGACGGCCTTGTAGCGCAGGGGCGTCCCGGCGGGGGCCGTGACCTGCTGGGTGACCTTGTACGGGGCGTGGTCGGCGGAGCCGAGGACCTGCCAGGACCCGGTGCCGGTCTGCGCGGCGAAGACGACCCGGTCCAGGGAGCCGCCGGTGACGTCGGCGCTCAGCTCGACGGTGCCGGTGGCGCCGGGCTCCGGCGCCTTCAGGGTCAGCGCGGGGGCGGTGGCGGACGGGGCGGGCGGGGCCTCGGCCCGCAGGACCACCGAGCCCAGGGCCGGCACGGTCACGGTCAGCTTCCCGGCGGCCGAGGCGCGCGGAACGGTGTACGCGGCGGTGCCGGTGCCCCCGTAGAGCACGCGGTAGGCGGCGCCGGCGGGGGCGTCGAGCTCCACCGTGCGCGGCCGGGCCGCGTTGTTGGCGGCGACGAGGTACTCGGTACGGGTCGTGGCGTCGGTCCGGGCGAAGGCGTACACGGAGCCGTCGGAGAGCCGCTCGCTCTGCACGCCGTCGCGCAGGGCGGGGTGGTCCTTGGTCAGCCGGGAGAGCCCGGCGATCTGCCGGTAGAGGGGGTGCCCGGGGTCGTAGGCGTCGCTCGCGTGGGTGCGGTCGGTGCCGAGCTGGTCGTCGTCCAGGTAGTCGGCGATCCTGGAGGCGAAGAGCGGCTGGCGGGCGTCCTTGTCGCCGCCGGAGCCGGTGAAGCCCTGCTCGTCGCCGGAGTAGACGACCGGGTTGCCGCGGGAGAGGAACATCAGCTCGTTGGCGAGCCGGTAGCGGTCGAGGAGCTCCCGCTCCGTCGCGCCCGGGTGGTCCTGCTCCAGGAAGGCGCCGAAGCGGCCCATGTCGTGGTTGCCGAGGAAGGTCACCTGCTCGTAGGCGTTGGCCTTGTCGGTGGTGTACCGGTAGTCGGCGGCGAGTACGGAGCCCAGCCGGCCGGCGTCCGCGCCCTGGGAGGCGTAGGCGCGGACGGCGTCCTGGAAGGGGAAGTCGAGGGTGGCGTCGAGGCGGCCCCGGGTGACATAGGGGGAGGTGACGGCGGGGTCGGCGGAGTAGACCTCGCCGAACATGAAGAAGTCCTTGCGGCCGTGCCGGGCGGCGTACTTCTCCAGGGCGGTGGCCCACTGCGTCCAGAAGGGGGTGTCGACGTGCTTGACGGTGTCGATGCGGAAGCCGTCGACGGCGAAGTCCTTCACCCACTTCTCGTAGATCTTCTCCATCCCCTCGACGACCTCGGGGCGCTCGGTCCACAGGTCGTCGAGGCCGGAGAAGTCGCCCTGCTGCGCGGACTCCCCGGCGAAGGTGGAGTCGCCGCGGTTGTGGTACATCGCCGGGTCGTTGAGCCAGGCGGGCACCTTGAGGTTCTTCTTCGCGTCGGGCACGAAGGGGGTGCGGGGGAAGGTGGCGGGGCCGGTCTTGGGGAACTTCCCGGCGGGGTCCTTGGCGGTGTTCTTGCCGTCGTCCTTGGCGTAGTCGGCGTCGTCGAAGGGGACGGCGTCCTTGGTCAGGTACGGGAACGCGCCCTTGGAGAGGTAGTCGTGGGAGCCCTCCCGGTAGTCCACGACGTCGGCGGTGTGGTTGGTGATGACGTCGAAGAAGACCTTCATGCCCTTGTGGTGGGCGGTGTCGATGAGGCGGGTGAGGTCGGCGTTGGTGCCGAAGTGCGGGTCGACCCGGGTGAAGTCGGTGATCCAGTAGCCGTGGTAGCCGGCCGATTCGTCCTTGCCGCTGCCCTGCACCGGCTGGTTCTTGAAGATCGGCGCCAGCCAGATGGCCGTGGTGCCGAGGCCCTTGATGTAGTCGAGCCGGTCGGTCAGCCCCTTGAGGTCCCCGCCCTGGTAGAAGCCCTTGTCGGTGGGGTCCAGGCCGGTCTGTGAACGGCTGCCGGTCAGGCCGCCGCGGTCGTTGCGCGAATCGCCGTTCGCGAAGCGGTCCGGAAGCACGAAGTAGAACTGCTCGCGGGTCAGGTCGTGCCGGGCCGGCTCGGCGGCCAGTTTCGCGTCCGACGGCGGGGGCGGCGCCTGGGCGGCGGCGGCCGTCGCGGGGAGGGCGGGCAGGAGCGTCACGGCCAGCGCGGCGGCGAGCGCTCCTGCGGCGGGGCGAATCACGGGGGGTCTCCTCGGGTGCGGGGGGGGGTGCGGCGGGTCAGTTGCGCCAGGTGTCGGTCAGCGTGAGCGTGCCGCCCGCCGGGACGGTGGCGGCGCGGTCGGCCCCGCTCTCCCAGGTGACGTTCCCGGCGGCGTCCTTGCGGAGGTACTTGTAGGCGAAAGCGGCCCCGGCGGGCAGGCCCACGTCGAGCTTCCAGACGGGGTACGCGGCCGGGTCGAGCCTGAGCGCGGCGCCGGTGTTCCAGCCGCCGAGCTCGGGGCGGTCGCCGGTGACGTACACGTCCTGGCCGGGAACGGTGGTGGCGGTGACGGCGAACGAGGCGCCGGTGGCGCCGGCGGGCGTACAGGTACGGGCGTCGACGTGCAGGGCGAGCGCGGTACCGGCGCCGAGGGTGGCGGTGAACCGGCCGCCGGAGTCGACGCTCACGGCGCGGCCGCTCTGCACGTCGCAGTAGGCACCGGCGGCCAGCGAGGTCTGGAAGGTCCTGGTCAGGGCGCCGGAGCCGTGGTTGATGGCCACGTAGGCCCGGGCGCCGCGCCCGAAGGCGATCCGGTCGCCGCCGTCGTCCCACCAGTCGGTGACGGCCTGCCCGCGGGCGGCGTTGCGGAAGGCCACCATGGAGGAGATCTCCCGCCAGGCGTGCTGGCACTTCCAGCCGTCGGCGTAACAGGCGTTGACCGTGCCCCCGTTGGGCGGGCCGGCGTCCTTGTCGGTCCACTCGTACCCGGAGTGCACGTCGGGCGAACCGTAGGGCCAGGCCAGCATGAACACGCTGGCCAGGGTGTAGGCGGAACCGTCCTTGTAGCTGAGCGTGTCGCCGCCGCGCTCGGTGTCGTGGTTGTCGACGAAGACGCCCGCCCGCCCGGTGGGCAGGTACCCCCAGGCCTCGCCGAAGTTCTTCAGGTAGGCGAGGTGCTCGCTGGTGAACACCCGCTTGAGGTCGCGGGCGTAGCGGAACTCCTGGACGTCCCCGTTCCCGAGGTACTCGGTCGGCTGGACGGCCTCGCCGGCGCCGTAGATCACCTCCTGCTTCCAGTAGGCGTTCGGGTTGGTCAGCCGGGCCTTGACGGCGGCGAGGTCGGCGGCGGGCATGTGCTTGGCGGCGTCGATCCGGAACCCGTCGACGCCGAGCGAGAGCAGGTCGTTGAGGTAGCCGGCGATGCGCCCGCGCACGTAGTCCTCGCCGGTGTCCAGATCGGCGAGCTGCACCAGCTCGCAGTTCTGTACGTCGGCCCGGTCCTGGTAGCTGGAGACGGTGGCCCGGCAGTCGTCCATGTCGGCGCCGGAGTAGAGGCCCGGGTACCCGTACTTCGTATACGGGGACCCGCCGGTCCCGACCCCGTCCCCGGCGGCCATGTGGTTGACGACGGAGTCGGCGACCACCTTCACCCCGGCGGCGTGACAGGCCCCGACCATCCGCTGGAAGGCGGCCCGGTCCCCGAGCCGCCCGGCGATCTTGTAGCTGACGGGCTGGTACGAGGTCCACCACTGCGGCCCCTGCACGTGCTCCTGCGGCGGCGACACCTGCACGAACCCGTACCCGGCGGGCCCGAGATTCTCGGTACACGCCTTGGCGACGGAGTCGAACCGCCACTCGAACAACACGGCGGTCACGTCCTTCCCCCCGGGCGCGGCGGCGAACGCCTGCGGCGCCGCGGGGACGGCGAGGGCTGCGGTCACGGCGCACGCGGCGGCGACGACGCCGACCACCCGCGCCCGAACTCTGCGTGCGCGGGAGCCGGTTACGACTCGGGACATAGGGGGCCTCCTGGCGGAGAGGACGGGGATGCGGGGATTGCCGCTGACCGTAGGTCCCACCCGGAGGTGTTGCAAGAGCTTGCGCAAGAGATTGCAGAATTGTTTCCGGCCCCGGCGCCACCCCCCCGCCCCCGCAGGGCCGGTGCTACCCCTCCCCCGCGCGCAGCGCTTCGGCCATCCGTTCCGCCACCTCCGCGGGCACGGCACCGAGATCGACCAACGCCCTGCCCGTGCCGGTGACCAAGGGACGCAGGCCACAGAGCCGCTCTTCGGGAACGCCGAGGGCCACCAGGGCACTTCGCACGGCCTCCGCCGCATCGGCGGCCCGCGCCCAACCGTCCCGCCAGGCCTGAAGCTCCATCAGTGCCCCGTCCCGTGCATCCGGAGGAGCACGTTGCAGTCGACCACCAGCGACTGATCGCACCCCTTCACGGCAGCCCGGCGGAGGATCGCCAGTCGCTCACATTCCGGACAGCCGCCCACCGGCCTGGGCGGCGGGCGCTCCTCCCGCAGGGGCAGGACCACAGGCGATTCGTGCCACGTCACAGCCAATCTCCCTTTCCAGGACCGACAGTCACCCAGCGCATCCGACTGATTACAAACTACTCGCAGCGTTTCTGTGAGTCAAGAAAAATTGCTACTCGCAGGAACGCTGCGCTCCTGCGAGACTGTGCACGACTCGAAAGGAGCACGTATGAGCGAGGGATTCGGCCTGGTGGTGCGCTTCTCGTTGCGTGACCAGGAAGCCGCTGCGGCATTCGACGAGCTGTGCGCGATCACCCTGGAGGGGATCAGGAGCGCCGAGCCGGGAACGCTCTCCTACGTGGTTCACGTGCCGCAAGGCGAGCCCCTGGTAAGGGTGTTCTACGAGCTGTACGCGGACCGCACCGCGTTCGAAGCCCATGAGGAGCAGCCGCACACGAAGCACTTCCTCTCCGAGCGGGGGCAGTACCTTGCCGGTGTCGAGGTCACGTTCCTCGATGCGATCGCCGGAAAGGTGGCGGCACAGCAGTGAGTTCCGAGGAGCGGCGCGTCTTCGGCGCCCGAGTGGCCGACCTGCGCAAGCAGAAGGGCATGACGCAGGGAGCACTCGCCGCGGCCATCGGGCGCACGGCGAGCTGGCTGTCCCAGGTCGAGCGAGGCATCCAGCCGGTGAACCGCCTGGACGTACTGCGTCTCCTCGCCGACGGACTCGGCGTGCCGCTCCAGGTCCTCCAGCCCGATGCCCCACCGCCGGCCGAAGCCGAGGCAGCCGAGCCCGCCACCAACGACCTGGACCAGGCCCGTCTGGTCCTCTCCGGTCATCCCGCCCTCGCCGTGCTCCTGAATCCGGACCAGGAATCCGGCCCCGACGACCTCGCCGCCCTGCGATCGTCTGTGGACGGCATCTGGAAGCTCACGCACAGCGGTCGGTTCGCGGAACTGAGCGCGGCCATCGGCCCGCTGATCCCACGGTTCGAGCGGGCCTGTCGCACGGCGCCGCACGATGACCGTCCCGAGCTGCACGATTTGCTGGCCCAGACGTATCAAGCCCTCGCGGCGGCCTTCGTACGCCAGAACGAGGCGGATGCCGCATGGATCGCCGCGGACCGGGCGATCCGCGAGGCGGAGCTCTCCGGCGAACCGCTGGGCGTGTTTGCCGGTACCTACCGGCTGTGCCACGCCTTCGTGCGTCTGAACCACCTCGACCAGGCCGAACACACCGCCACCGCCGCGATCCGCGCCCTCCAGGACTACGTGGACGCCAACGAACCCACACCCCAGCACCTCTCCCTGCTGGGATCGCTGCACCTGGCCCTGGCCCTCACCCATGCCCGTTCGGGCGACAGGCCGGCCGCCCGGCAGCAGATCGACGCGGCTCGAACCGTCGGCCGTCGCCTGGGCGAGGACCGCAATGACTACCACCTCGAATTCGGTCCCACGAACGTGGAGGTCCAGGCCGTCTCGACCGCGGTCGATCTCGGCGACGCGGGGGAGGCCATCGACCTCGCCAGGGGACTCCGTACGGACGGGCTGTCCCCGGAACGACGGGCGCGCCTCTTGCTGGACCTGGGGCGGGCACACGCCCAGCGCCGCCAGCACGCCGAATCCCTGGACTGTCTGCTGCGAGCCGAGGAGGTGGCACCCGAGATGATCCATGGCCATACCGAGGCACGGACGGTCGTGGGAGACCTCCTCCTCGTCGCGGGCCGGACCGCATCGGACGAACTCCGCGCGCTGGCTCAGCGAACCGACAGCCTCGGCTGAGCCGTTCACCTCGTGACCTCGGCCCCGGACGGACCGCGGACGCCCAACCGAGCCCCCCTCCCCGCGATCTGACGCGGGGGGGTGCCGGGTGCTCCGCAGGACGGCCCGATCGCTGTTCCGTGCGGGTTCCCACCCCCGGCCCGGAGTCTGGTCTATGAGGGCCGGATGTCGGGCCCACCCAGGCCTAGCAGGCGCCGGGAGGTGGAGGGGGCGAGGGGGGAAATAGCCGGCCCGCGCCCGACACCCAGCGTCCCGCACCCGCCCCCGCCCCTCAGGTCCCCCTTCGGGCCTGGCTCGTGGAGCCGCGGACTACCAGTTCCGGTTGGAAGACGTACTCCGTGCGCTGGACCGGGGTGCCGGCCACCGCTTCCAGGAGGGCGCCCACCGCGGCCGTGGCCATCGCGCGGACCGGCTGGCGGATCGTGGTCAGGGGTGGGTCGGTGAAGGCGATGAGGGGGGAGTCGTCGAAGCCGACCACCGAGACGTCCTCCGGGACCCGCAGCCCCCGTTCGCGGGCCGCGCGGACGACGCCGAGGGCCATCATGTCGCTCGCGCAGACGACCCCCGTGCAGCCCCGGTCCAGCAGGGCGCCGCCCGCCGCGTGACCGCCCTCCACCGTGAACAGCGTGCGCTGGACCAGCCCCTGCGCGGCCGCCTCCGGCCGGGCCGCCAGGAACCCCTGCTCCTTGCGCGCCGAGGGCACGTACCGGGTGGGCCCGATCGCCAGGCCGATGCGGCGGTGGCCGAGCTCCTCCAGGTGGCGCACCGCCATGTCCGCGGCCGCCCGGTCGTCGGGGGACACGAAGGGTGCGCTGATGGCCTCGTTGAACCCGTTGATCAGCACGAACGGCACCCCCCGGGCCGCCAGCCGCTGGTAGCGCGCCGGGTCGGCCGAGCCGTCGGCGTGCAGCCCCGACAGGAAGACGATCCCCGTGACCCCCCGCTCCTCCAGCTGCTCGACCAGTTCGTCCTCGGTGGCCCCGCCCGGCGTCTGCGTGCACAGCACCGGCGTGTACCCGTGCCCGGCCAGCGCCTGCTCGATGACCTGGGCGAACGCCGGGAAGATGGGGTTGGTGAGCTCCGGGATCAGCAGCCCCACCAGCCCGTTGCTGCGCCGCTTGAGCCGCACCGGCCGCTCGTAGCCCAGCAGGTCCATGGCGGCCAGCACCCGGTGCCGGGTCCCGGCCGCCACGCCCGCCTTGCCGTTGAGCACTCGGCTGACGGTCGCCTCGCTGACCTCGGCCTGCGCGGCGATGTCCGTCAGCCGGAGCGGGGAGGTCACCCCTGCCACCACACCGCCGTGTCGGCCGGGAGCACGTCCGGGGCGTCCCCGTCCAGGGGCCCGCTGGCCAGCAGTACGGTCCCCGGCGCGGGCAGCCGTACGGGCGCGTCCGTCGTGTTGACCGTGCAGACGAAGCCGCCCCGGCGGAAGGCCAGCACCCCGGCCGGCGCGGGCAGCCACTCCACCGCGTCGCCGGCACCGAGGTCGTCCCGCTCGCGGCGGATCCGCAGCGCGGCCCGGTACAGCTCCAGCGTGGAGCCGGGGTCGCCGGTCTGCGCGGCCACGCTCAGCGCCGCCCACTCGCCGGGCTGCGGCAACCAGCTGCCGCCCGCGCCGAAGCCGTACGGCGCCTCGGTGCCGGACCACGGGATCGGTACGCGGCAGCCGTCGCGCAGCCCCTCCTGGCCGGTCTCGCGGTGGAAGGCCGGGTCCTGGCGTACGGCGTCGGGGAGGTCGGTCACCTCCGGCAGGCCGAGTTCCTCGCCCTGGTAGACGTACGCGGACCCGGGCAGCGCCAGCATCAGCAGCGCGGCCGCCCGCGCCCGGGCCAGGCCCTCGGGGCCGCCGCCGTAGCGGGTGACGTGCCGGACCACGTCGTGGTTGGACAGCACCCAGGTGCTGGTCGCGCCCACGGGCCGCATCGCGTCGAGGGACTCGTCGATGGCGGTGCGCAGCGCCCGCGCGTCCCACCCGGTGCCCAGATAGTGGAAGTTGAAGGCCTGGTGGAGCTCGTCGGGGCGCAGGTAGAGCGCGGTGCGCTCGGCGCTGGGGGTCCAGGCCTCGGCGACGCCGATGCGGTCTCCGGCGTACTCGTCGAGGACGGTGCGCCAGGAGCGGTAGATCTCGTGGACGCCGTCCTGGTCGAAGAAGGGCAGGACCTGGTTGCCGAGGAGCTTGAGCTGCTCGCTGCGGCCGAGGTCGGGCAGGCCGGGGGCCTTGACGAGGCCGTGGGCGACGTCGATGCGGAAGCCGTCCACGCCGAGGTCGAGCCAGAAGCGCAGGACGGAGCGGAACTCGTCCTGGACGGCGGGGTGTTCCCAGTTGAAGTCGGGCTGTTCGGAGGCGAAGAGGTGCAGGTACCACTCGCCGTCGGCGACGCGGGTCCAGGAGGGCCCGCCGAACAGGGACTCCCAGTCGTTCGGGGGCTCGGAGCCGTCCGCGCCCCGTCCGGGCCGGAAGTGGAAGCGCTCGCGCAGCGGGCTGCCGGGGCCTTCGCGGAGCGCCTGCTTGAACCATTCGTGCTGGTCGGAGCAGTGGTTGGGGACGAGGTCGACGATGATGCGCAGCCCCAGCGCGTGGGCCTCGCGGATCACGGCGTCGGCGTCGTGCAGGGTGCCGAACATCGGGTCGATGGCCCGGTAGTCGGCGACGTCGTAGCCGCCGTCGGCCTGCGGGGAGGCGTAGAAGGGGCTGAGCCAGACGGCGTCGACGCCGAGTTCCCTGAGGTAGGGCAGTCGGCCGCGGATGCCTTCGAGGTCCCCCACGCCGTCCCCGTCGGAGTCGGCGAAGCTGCGCGGATAGACCTGGTAGATCACCGCTTCTCTCCACCAGCCGGGCAGGGTGCCGGTGGGGGTGGAGAGCGTTTCGGCGAGGTGCTGGGTCATGTCGTCCTTGGAGAGGTCGGGCCGGTGATGCGGAAGCGGGCAGGGCGAACGCGGAGGGAGGGTGGTCAGCCCTTCGTCGCCCCCGCCGTCATCCCGGCGACGAGGTGGCGCTGGGCGAAGAGGAAGAAGATCGCCGCGGGGATCGCGATGAGCACGGAAGCCGCGCTCATGGCGCCCCAGTTGGAGGTGTACTGCGTCACGAAGGTCTGGAGCCCGCCGGCGAGGGTGAGGTTCTCCTCGCCCACCATGAAGGCGGAGGCGTACGCGACTTCGCCCCAGGCGGTGATGAAGGCGTAGAAGCCGGTGACGGCCAGGCCGGGCTTGGCGAGCGGGAGGATCAGCCGCCAGAAGGTGCCGAAGGGGTTGAGTCCGTCGACGCGGCCGGATTCGTCGATCTCGACCGGGATGGTGTCGAAGAAGCCCTTCATCATCCAGGCGCAGAACGGCACGGCGATGGTGAGGTACGTGATGATCAGGCCGAGGGGCTGGTTGAGCAGCCCGAGGTCGCCCATCAGGTTGTAGAGCGGCACGATGAGGATGGCCATGGGGAACATCTGCGTGATGAGCAGGGTCCACATGAGGGGCTTCATGCCGGGGAACTTGAAGCGGCTGACGGCGTACCCGGTGGTGGCGGCGATGAACACGCCGAGGACGGTGGTGACGCCCGCGACGAGGACGGAGTTGCCGAACCAGCTCAGGAAGTGGCTGTCCTCCAGCAGGTAGCGGTAGTTCCCGAGGTTGGGTTCCTTCACGAAGTCCGTGCTGATGGCGTACTTCGCGGGCTTGAGGGAGGTCAGCAGGATCCACAGCACCGGGAAGACGGCGACGACGGACGCGACGAGGAGCGTGGCGTGCAGGCCGAAGGAGGCGAGCGGGGAGCGGCTGCCGCGCGGGCGGACGGCCTTCGGGGAGCCGGCCGGAGCGGAGCCGTGTGGTGCGGAGGCGTCCGGAGCGGGGGCGTCCGGGGCCGGCTTCGTGGTCGTCACGGTCACCACACCTCTCCCTGCTTGCGCAGCGAGCGCCGGTAGACCAGCGCGAAGATCATGAGCAGGGCGAGGATGAGGACGCCCCAGGTCGCGGAGCCGGCGAAGTCGCGCGGGCTCGTGATGAAGGCCTCCCGGAAGGCCTGGGTCACCAGGATCTCGGTGGAGTCACCGGGTCCGCCCCGCGTCAGCAGGAAGATCACCGGGAACATGTTGAAGGTCCAGATGGTGGAGAGCAGGATCACCGTCATGCTGACGGCGCGCAGCCCGGGCAGCGTGATGTGCCGGAACCGCTGCCACGGCCTGGCGCCGTCCATCTCTGCGGCCTCGTAGAGCTCTCCGGGGATGGACTGCAGCCCGCCGAGCAGGGCGACCATCATGAAGGGGACGCCGAGCCAGACGTTGACGGCGATGACCGAGAACTTGGCCCAGGTCGGGTCGTCGAGCCACGGCACGGCGGAGATGCCGCCGCCGTCGAGGACCTTGTTGAGGATGCCGTTGTCGCGGTTGAAGAGGAACCGCCAGGCGAAGACGGAGACGAAGCCGGGGACCGCCCAGGGCAGGATGAGCGCCATCCGGTAGGCGGCGCGGCCCCGGAACGTCCGGTTGAGCATGGTGGCCAGGGCGAGGCCGAGCACGAAGGTGACGCTGACGCAGGCGACGGTCCACACCACCGTCCACACCAGCCGCTGCCAGAAGACCGGGTCGCCGAGCACGGCCGTGTAGTTGTCCAGCCCGACGAACTCGTACGTCGCCTCGATGTGACGGACGCCGATGGTACGGGAGACGTTGCGCTCGTTGGCGTCGGTGAGCGACAGGTAGACGCCCCGGACGAGCGGCCACCCGATGATCACGCCGAGGACGAGCACGACCGGGGCGACCATGGCCCAGGCGTACCAGTGCGTGGCGAGGGCCCGGCCGAGGGTCCGGCCGGAGCCGCGGCCCGGCCGGGGATTTCCGCTGGCAGTCGTGCGGCGGGAGCCGCGGGCGGCGGCGCCGGGGTGCTCCCCGGCGTCCGCGCCCGCGGCCGTCGCCGCCGACTGGCTGGTGTCGGCAGCCATCGTGCTCGTTACTTCCAGCCCTTGAGGATCTTGCGGAACTCGACGCCGGCCGCCTTGGCCGCGTCCTCGGGGCTCGACGTCCCGGTGACGGCCTTGGTGTACTCGACCTTCAGCGGCTCGAAGAGGGAGCCGTTCTCCGGGATCCAGGCGCGCTCGACGGCCTTGTCGACGGCCGGCTTGAAGAACTGGACCATCTCGCCGGCCTTGACCTCGGGCTGCTCGTAGGCGGCCGTGCGCGTCGGCAGCAGGCTGAGCTCCTTGGCGGACTGCACCTGGACCTCCTGCGAGGTCATGTACTCGACGAAGGCGTGCGCGGCGGCGGTGTTCTTCGAGCCCGCGTACACGGCGAGGTCGTGGCCGCCCTGCGGGGCGCCGGCCTTGGCGGAGCCGGCCGGGACCGGGGCGACGCCGAGGTTGGCCTTGTCCTTGAACTGGTCGCCCGCGTAGCTGTCGGCCACGGCCCAGGGGCCGTTGATCATCATGGCGACCTCCCCGGACTTGAAGGCGGTCTGCATGTTGGTCCAGCCGTCGGTGGCGTTGGTGACCGCCGCGCCGGAGGTGACCAGGTCGCGGGCGGCCTTGAAGGCCTTGACGCCGGCGGCGTTGTCGACGGTGACCGTCTTGGTCTTGGCGTCGACGAGGTCGCCGCCCTCGCCGTAGATGAAGGGGAGGAACCAGTAGGAGTCGTCGCCGCGCAGGTAGAGGCCGGTCTTGCCGGTCTTCGCCTTGATGGCGGCGGCGGCGGTCTTCAGCTCCTCCAGCGTCCTGGGGGGCTGGACGCCGGCGTCGGCGAGCATCTTCTTGTTGTAGAAGAGGCCGAGGGTGTCGATGACCTGCGGGACGGCGAAGGTCTTGCCCTCGAACTTTCCACTCGCGGCGGCCTGCGGCAGGAACTCCGCGTCGACCTTCTTCGCGGTGTCGGCCGGGACCTCGTCGAGGTAGCCGAGCGAGGCGAAGTCGGCGACCCAGCCGACGTCGGCGCGGATGACGTCCGGGGCCTCGGAGCCGCTGCTGAAGGCGTTCTTGACCTTGTTCTGGGCGTCGCCGTAGGGCACGTTGACGTACTTGACGGTCACCTTCGGGTGCTTCGCCGTGAAGGCCCCGGCGATCTTCTGGAAGCTCGCCTTCTCGGCGTCGTTCGAGGTGTCCCACCACGTGACCGTGCCCGAGAGCTCGCCACCGGCCTGGGTGCCCCCACCGTCGCCCTTGGTGTCACCGCCGCAAGCCGTCGCCGCGAGCGCCAGGGTCGCGACCAGCGCGGTGGCCGCTATGCCACGCCGCATATGAACTCCTTCGATGATCCCGGCCGCGCCCTCGCGGTCCCGAGTTGCCGAGAACGTAACAAGCCTGAAAGCCGACCGAAAGACCTTGCGGCAAATTTCTGCAAGCCGAGCTGATCGTTACATCCGTGTGTCCGTACGGTTGCCGCCGCTTGCTGTTAGTTCGAGTCCGCTTCGATTCCACAGGCCCGCAACCAGGGGGTGTGTACTCGCGTTGACCCCGATATGACCCACGAGTTGACGGCCCCGCCGCTTGCAAGCGCTTCCAGCAACTCCACCGCGCGCGGCGGCTGGTGGCGCGATGCCGTCATCTACCAGGTGTACGTGCGCTCCTTCGCGGACAGCGACGGCGACGGCGTCGGGGACCTGCGCGGGGTCCGCGAGCGGCTCCCCCACCTGGCCCGCCTCGGCGTCGACGCCGTCTGGCTGACCCCCTTCTACGTCTCCCCCCAGGCCGACGGCGGCTACGACGTCGCCGACTACCGGGCCGTCGACCCCCTCTTCGGGGACCTCGCCGACGCCGACGACCTCGTCCGGGCCGCGCACGAGCTGAACCTGCGGGTCATCGTCGACGTGGTCCCCAACCACACCTCCGAGCGCCACCCCTGGTTCCGCGCGGCCCTCGCCGACGAGCCGGGCGCCCGCGCCCGCTACCTCTTCCGCCCCGGCCGGGGCGCGGACGGCGCGCTGCCGCCCAACGACTGGGAGTCCGTCTTCGGCGGCCCGGCCTGGACCCGGGTCCCCGACGGCTCCTGGTACCTGCACCTCTTCGCCCCCCAGCAGCCCGACCTGGACTGGGACCACCCCGAGGTGGCCGCGGAATTCGCCTCCGTGCTGCGCTTCTGGCTGGACCTGGGCGTGGACGGCTTCCGCGTCGACGTCGCCCACGGCATGGTCAAGGCCCCCGGCCTGCCGGACATCGGCCGGGCCGCGCAGGCCACCCTGATCGGCACCGAGCCGCTCCCCTTCTTCGACCAGGACGGCGTCCACGCCATCCACCGCTCCTGGCGCCGCCTCCTCGACTCCTACGACGGGCAGCGCATCGGCGTCGCCGAGGCGTGGGCGCCGACCTCGGAGCGGCTCGCCCTGTACGTCCGCCCCGACGAACTCCACCAGGCCTTCAACTTCCGCTTCCTGTACTGCCCCTGGGACCCGGCCGCGATGCGCACCGTCATCGACGAGTCACTCGCCGCGACCGCCTCCGTCGGGGCGCCCACCACCTGGGTGCTGTCCAACCACGACGTGGTCCGGCACGTCACCCGCTACGGCGGCGGCGCCCAGGGCCTGGCCCGGGCCCGGGCGGCCGCGCTGCTGATGCTGGCCCTGCCCGGATCCGCGTACGTCTACCAGGGCGAGGAACTCGGCCTGCCGGAGGTGACCGACCTCCCCGACGCCGTACGCCAGGACCCGGCCTTCCACCGCGGCGCGGGCCAGGACGGGCTGCGCGACGGCTGCCGGATCCCGCTGCCCTGGACCGGTACCCGGCCCCCGTACGGTTTCGGGCCCGGCGGCAGCTGGCTGCCGCAGCCGGCGGACTGGGCGCACCTGAGCGTGGCCGCGCAGACCGGCGACCCGCACTCCACGCTGGAGCTGTACCGGGCCGCGCTGGAGCTGCGCCGCGCCCTGCCCGGCCTCGGCTCCCCGGAGGCGGGCCCGCTGACCTGGCTCCCCTCCCCCGCGGGCACGCTCCTCTTCACCCGCCCGTACTTCGCCTGCACCCTCAACACCCGGTCCGCACCCGTGGAGATGCCGGCGCCCGGCCGGCCGGTCCTGTCCAGCTCCCCGGTGGAGACCGACGGCCGGACCGTGCTGCTGCCCGCCGATGCGTGCACGTGGTGGGCGTTGTGAGCCGGGGACCGGTACAGTCCAATCCCGTGACCGCACGGCTAGCCGACATCGCAGCCCAGGCGGGGGTCAGCGAAGCCACAGTCAGCCGCGTGCTCAACGGCAAGCCCGGTGTGGCCGCCGGCACCCGCGAGTCCGTGCTGGCCGCGCTCGACGTGCTCGGCTACGAGCGGCCCGTACGGCTGCGCCAGCGCAGCGCGGGCCTCGTCGGGCTGATAACCCCCGAGCTGGACAACCCCATCTTCCCGGCGCTCGCGCAGGTCATCGGGCAGGCCCTGACCCGGCAGGGGTACACCCCCGTGCTGGCCACGCAGACGCCCGGCGGCTCCACCGAGGACGAGCTGACGGAGATGCTGGTGGACCGGGGGGTCTCCGGGATCATCTTCGTGTCCGGGCTGCACGCCGACACCACCGCCGACATGGGCCGCTACGACCAACTCCGCGGCCAGGGCGTCCCGTACGTCCTCATCAACGGTTTCTCCGACAAGGTGCGCGCCCCCTTCGTCTCCCCCGACGACCGGGCCGCGATGCAGCTCGCCGTGACCCACCTGACCGCGCTCGGGCACACCCGCATCGGCCTGGCCGTCGGGCCCAAGCGGTTCGTGCCGGTGCTGCGCAAGATCGAGGGCTTCCGGCTCGGGATGAAGGAGCGGCTCGGGCTGGACGAGGCCGCGACCGAGGAGCTGATCCAGCACTCCCTGTACTCGCTGGAGGGCGGGCAGGCCGCCGCGGCGGCGCTCCTCGCGCGGGGCTGCACGGCCGTGGTGTGCGCGAGCGACATGATGGCCCTCGGTGCCATCCGGGCCGCCCGCCAGCAGGGCCTCGCGGTGCCGCGGGACGTGTCGGTGGTCGGCTTCGACGACTCTCCGCTCATAGCGTTCACCGATCCGCCGCTGACCACCATCCGCCAGCCCGTGCTGGCCATGGGGCAGGCCGCGGTGCGCACGCTGCTGGAGGAGATCGGCGGTACGCCGGCCCCGCACAGCGAGTTCGTCTTCCTGCCGGAGCTGGTGGTGCGCGGCTCCACGGCCTCCGGTCCGGGGCAGCGCCGCGGCGCGTAGGCCCGTCCCCTACGGTCCCCGGGTAGTCCGCAGGGCGGAGCGGGGGCGCCGAAGACCGTCCCGAGGGATGATCGGAGGGGAGAACGCATCTGGCAGACTCTCTCCTCATGGGTGAATCGAGCGTGAAGACACTGGAAACCCGGATGGACGTCTCGTCACCCCCCGTGACCGAGCACGAGGCCCGTCCGGCGTCCGAACGCACCCTCCTCGCCCGGCTCCGGTTGCCGCGCCGTCCGCGCATCTGGTTCGAGGTCCTGCTGATCGCGGTCAGCTACTGGACGTACTCGCTGATCCGCAACGCGGTGCCGGAGCAGAAGGCGGCCGCCCTGGCGAACGCCGACTGGATCTGGAGCGTCGAGCGGGGCCTCGGCATCGCGGTGGAGCACTCCGTCAACCATGCCGTGAACTCGGTGACGTGGCTGATCGTGGGCATGAACTACTACTACGCCACGCTCCACTTCATCGTGACGATCGGCGTGCTGGTGTGGATCTACCGGTTCCACCCGGGGCGTTACGCGGCCACCCGCCTCATCCTCTTCGCCACCACGGGCGTGGCCCTGGTCGGCTACTTCTTCTACCCGCTCGCGCCGCCCCGGCTGATGAACGGCGGCGGGTTCGTGGACACCGTGCTGGTCCACCACACCTGGGGTTCGATGGCCTCGGGGAACCTCAAGCACATGTCGAACCAGTACGCGGCGATGCCGTCCATGCACATAGGGTGGTCGCTCTGGTGCGGGCTGACGATCTTCGCGGTCGCGTCGGCTCCCTGGGCCCGGATCCTGGGCCTGCTCTACCCGGCGGCGACCCTGGTCGTCATCGTGTCCACCGCGAACCATTTCTGGCTCGACGCCGTCGGCGGCATGATGTGCCTGGCCTTCGGCTACGGCGTCTCCCGCCTCTGGTACGGCTCGCTGCCGCACCGGCTGCCGCGCCGGCCGCTGCACACCGAGCCGCATCCGGCCGCCGAGGCCCTGCTGAACCGCTTCCGCAGGTAGCCGCCGCCCCTCAGCCCTCCCCGTGGGTGATCCGGCCCCCCGAGACGGTCAGCCGTACGGGAGCCTGCGCCAGCTCGTCCGGGGCCGCCGTGACCGGGTCGACGGTGAAGGCCGTGAGGTCGGCCCGCGTCCCCGGCGCGATCCGCCCGGCCACCGCCTCCTCCCCCGCGGCCAGCGCCGCGTGCGAGGTCATGCCCTCCAGTGCCATCAGCCCGGTCAGGGACCGGCCGCCCGAGGCCGCGCCCCGGGGGCGCTGGGCGGTCACCAGGACCTGACGGGCGTCGTGGTGGGCGATGGGCCAGTCCGAGCCGAGGGCCAGGACCGCTCCCGCGTCGCGCAGGTCCCGGCAGCGCCAGGCCCGGCCGGCGCGTTCGCCGCCGAGCCTCCTGGACCACTCGTCGGTGTGGTCGGCCCGGGTGTAGGCGGTGTGCGGGGGCTGCATGGAGGCGATCACCCCGAGCTGGGCGAAGCGTCCCAGCTGGTCGTCGGGGACGGTCTCGATGTGCTCGATCCGGTGCCGCATGCGGGCGCCGGGGCCCAGGGCGGCGACGGTGTCGAGGACGTGGCGGACGGCGGCGTCGCCGATGGCGTGGGTGGCGGTGCGGACCCCGGCCGCGTCCAGGACCCGTACCGCCCGGGCGTAGGCGCGCGGGTCGGGCCAGAAGGCCTCGGTGCCCTGGCCGTGGCAGTCGGCGTGCTCCAGCCAGGCGGTGCCGCCCTCGACGGTGCCGTCCATGAAGAACTTGACGCCGCCGACCCGCCAGTGGCGTCCGGCGCTCCCCTGGAGGGCGATCAGGGCGGCGAGCTCGTCGTCGTCCGCGCCGGGCATGCACCAGGGGGCCAGGCGCAGCCGCAGCGGGAGGTGGTCCTCGTACTCCAGGCCGGCCAGGAGGGCGGGGACGTCGCCGTCGCCGAGGTCCATGACGTGGGCGCCGGTGAGGCCGGTGGCGGCCATGTCGCGGAGCAGGGCGAGCAGGCGGGTGCGGCGTTCGGCGAGGGTGGGCTTGGGGGCGAGGGCGGAGACCAGGGCCATGGCGGCGTGCTCGATCAGGTGCCCGGTGGGGCGGCCGTCGGCGTCGCAGACGATCTCGGAGCGCTGCGGGAAGGCGCGGGGGCCGTCGATGCCGGCGGCGGCGAGGGCCGGGCCGCTGGCGAGGGCGGAGTGGCCGTCGTAGAGGCGCAGGAGGGCGGGGGCGCCGCCGAGGGCGTCCTCGATCGCGGTCCGGTCGACGGGTTGGCCGCCGAAGGCGTTGTGGTCGAGGCCGTGGCCGAGGACCCAGCCGCCGGTGCGGTCGGCGGTGCGCAGGACGGCGCGCAGCTGGTCGAGGTCGCGGACGGCGGAGAGGTCGGCGCCGGTGGCCATCTCGATGCCCCACACGGGGTGGCTGTGGGCGTCGGTGAGGCCGGGGGTGAGGGTGGCGCCGGCGAGGTCGATCACCCGGGTGCCGGGTCCGCGCCAGTCGCGTACGTCGCTCTCGTGGCCGACGGCGACGACGTGCCCGTCGGCGAGGGCTACCGCGCCGGCTTCGGGGCGGGCGGGATCGAGGGTGCGGACGCGGGCTCCGGTGAGGACGGTGTCGGCAGCGGGCACGGGGCTTCTCCTTGACGGGGGGCGGGGGCGTGGGCCGGGCGGTCTTCCGCGAAGCGGGCGTAGACCTCGGGGCGGCGGGACTTCAGCCGTCCGGCGAGGGCGAGTCCGGCGAGGAAGACGGCGGGGACGAGGGCGACGAGGACGGTGTCGACGGTGGTGGAGGCCCCGGTGAACAGGCCGACCTTGGCGACGACCAGACAGATCGCGACGGTCAGCAGCACGGCGGCGGTGACGGGCGCGACCACGGTCCGCCAGCGGCCCTCGGAGTGTGCGGTGCGCCGGAAGTAGACGGGTACGGCGAGGGCCGCGAGCAGCATGAGCGCCATCAGGCCGATCATGCCGGGCGTGTTCACCCAGAGCAGCAGCTGCTGGTACGGGTCGGCTCCGGCGAGGGCGAAGCCGAGGACGATGACGGCGCCGAGGGCGGTCTGGGCGGCTCCGGCCAGGTACGGGGAGCGGTGGCGCGGGTGGACGCGGCCGAGGGCGGCGGGCAGGACGCCTTCCTCGGAAAGGGCGAGCACGTAGCGGTTGATGGCGTGGTGGAAGGCGAGGAGGGAGGCGAGGACGCTGGTGACGATGAAGAGGTGCATCAGGTCCGCCGCCCAGGGGCCGACGTAGGTGGTGATGGCGGTGAAGAAGAGGCCGCCGGGGTCCTGTCCGGCGGCGGCGGTGACCTCGGTGGCGCCGTAGGCCTGGATGACGGTCCAGACGATGAAGGCGTAGAAGAGGCCGAGGAAGGCGACGGCGATGTAGGTGGCGCGGGGGACGGTGCGGTCGGGGTCGCGGGCCTCGCGGCGGTAGATCACGGTGGACTCGAAGCCGGTGAAGGCGGCGAAGGCGAAGGCCAGGACGGCGGCGGTGCCGGGGACGAGGACGGCACCGGGGGTGAAGGAACCGAGGGAGAGGCCGTGCGCGCCGCCCTTCAGGAGCACCCCGCCCGCGAGCAGGACGAGTATCCCGGTCTCGGCGACGAGGAGGACGCCGAGGAGTCTGGCGCCGAAGTCGACGGAGCGGTAGCCGCCGTACCAGATGAGGAGGAGGCCGGCGAGGGAGACGGGCAGCCAGGGGATGTCGAGGCCGGCGAGGGCGCGGCCGGTGTCGGCGGTGGTGGTGCCGAGGAGGCCGTAGACGCCGATCTCCATGCCGTTGTAGCCGATGAGGGCGAGCAGGGCGGCGCCGATGCCGACGCGCTTGCCCAGGCCGCGGGCGATGTACGCGTAGAAGGCGCCGCCGCTGGTGACGTGGCGGCTCATGGTGGTGAAGCCGACGGCGAAGACGGTGAGGGTGAGGCCGGCGAGGAGGTAGCCGGCGGGGGCCCCGATGCCGCCGAGGAGGATGGCGACGGGCGCGACTCCGGCCATGACGGTGAGGGGGGCGGCGGCGGAGACGACGAAGAAGGAGATGTCGGCGGTCCCGAGGGCGCCGGTGCGCAGCGCGTCGGGGCGCGGGGGCGCGGTCGCGGGTCTGTGGGGCTCTGGCGTTTCGGGCATGCGGAAGCACCCTTCTGCGAACGGCAGGCGACGGCGAGGCGAAACCTAAAGGCTTTCGGTTCGCGGCAATGTAGCCTCCGGTTTTGGCGTACGGGAAGACCTGGACGAGGGAGAACACCGATGGCACGGCCGCGCACCCCCCTGCTCGACCGGGACCGGATCGCCACCGCGGCGCTCCAACTGGTGGCGGAACAGGGCGAGTTCAGCGTCCCGCAGGTCGCACGGGCGCTCGGGGTGCAGACGGCTTCGCTGTATCACCACGTGGACGGCCGGGCCGGGGTGGTGGAGCTCGTACGGGAGCGGGTGTGCGCCCTGATCGACGACTCGGCGCTCGGGCTGGAGCCCTGGCACCGGGCGCTGGAGGAGTGGGCCCGCTCCTACCGGGCCGCCTTCGCCGCCTATCCGCGGGCCATACCGCTGCTGATGACCACTCCGGTACGGGCCCCCCGGGTGCTCGCGCACTACGAGCGGGCGGTGGCGCTGCTGCGGGCGGCCGGCTTCCCCGAGGAGCGGGTGATGCCGCTGCTGACCGGCCTGGAGAACCTGATCCTGGGCTCGGCGCTGGACCTGGCGGCCCCCGAGACCATGTGGGAGCCCTCGGAGCGCACCCCGCTGCTGGCCGCCGCCCTGGCGGCGGGCGGCCCGGGCCGCGCGGACGCCGCGTTCGACCTGGCCCTGACGGGGCTGCTGGCATACGCGGCGACCCTGCGCGAGGGTGACGGCAGGCGCTAGGACCGGCCTAGGGCACGCCCAGAACCCGCTCAGGCCCCGTAGAAGAGCTCGTCCACCACCGCGCGGGCGCGGCGCGTGACGCGGCGGTAGTCGTCCAGCATCTCGCCGACCCGGCCCTCGGGGTAGCCGAGGTAGCGGCCGACCGCCGCGAGTTCGCGGACGTCGGTCGGGAAGGTGTCCCCGGCGCGGCCGCGCACCAGCATGACCGCGTTGCGCACGCGGGTGGCGAGCACCCAGGCCTCGTCCAGGATCTGCGCCTCCTCCGTCGGGATCAGCCCGGCGGCGTGCGCGGCCGACAGGGCCTGGCGGGTGCGGGTGGTGCGCAGGCCCGGTTCGGCCCAGGCGTGCCGCATCTGCGTCAGCTGGACGGTCCACTCGACGTCGCTGAGGCCGCCGCGGCCGAGCTTGGTGTGCAGGGTGGGGTCGGCGCCGCGGGGCAGCCGCTCGGCCTCCATCCGGGCCTTGAGCCGGCGGATCTCCCGTACGGCGTCCTCGCCGAGGCCCTGGGCGGGGTAGCGCAGCGGGTCGATCAGCTCGATGAAGCGGCGGCCGAGGTCGTCGTCCCCGGCGACGGGTTCGGCGCGCAGCAGCGCCTGGCTCTCCCAGGTCAGCGACCAGCGGCGGTAGTAGGCGGCGTACGAGGACAGGGTGCGCACGAGCGGTCCGGAGCGGCCCTCGGGGCGCAGGTCGGCGTCGATGAGCAGCGGCGGGTCGGCGGTGGGCAGCTGGAGGAGCCTGCGCATCTCGGCGATGACGCTCTGGGCGGCCTTGGCGGCTTCCTGTTCGTCTACGCCCTCGCGGGGTTCGTGGACGAAGAGGACGTCGGCGTCGGAGCCGTAGCCGAGTTCGTGTCCGCCGAAGCGGCCGACGCCGATGACGGCGAAGCGGGTGGGGAGGGTCTCGCCCCACTGGTCGCGTACGGCGGCGCGCAGGGCTCCGGCGAGGGTGGCGGCGGTGAGGTCGGAGACGGCGTCGCCGACCCGGTCGACCAGGGCGCCGGGGTCCTCTTCGGCCGGGCTGTCCTCCGTACCGTAGGAGGAGATGATGTCGGCGGCGGTGGTGCGGAAGAGTTCGCGGCGGCGGACCCCGCGGACGGCCGTGACGGCGGCCTCGCCGCTCTCGGCGCGGCCGACGGCGGCCATTACCTCCTGGGCGAGGGCCTCGTGGGTACGCGGCTCCAGGCCTCCGGCGTCGCCGAGCAGGGCGACGGCCTCGGGGGCGCGCATCAGGAGGTCGGGGGCGAGGCGTCCGGCGGAGAGCACGCGGGCGAGGTTCTCGGCGGCGGCGCCCTCGTCGCGCAGCAGCCGCAGGTACCAGGGGGTCTTGCCGAGGGCGTCGGAGACCTTGCGGAAGTTCAGCAGCCCGGCGTCGGGGTCGGCGGAGTCGGCGAACCAGCCCAGCATGACGGGCAGCAGCGTGCGCTGGATGGCGGCCTTGCGGCTGACGCCGGAAGCGAGGGCTTCGAGGTGGCGCAGCGCGGAGGCCGGGTCGGCGTAGCCGAGGGCTTCCAGGCGCTGGCCGGCGGCGCGCGGGGAGAGCCGGGTCTCGCCGGGGGTGAGCTGGGCGACGGCGTCGAGGAGGGGCCGGTAGAAGAGCTTCTCGTGCAGCCGGCGGACGGCGGTGGCGTGCCGGCGCCAGGCCTTGTTGAGCTCGGCGACGGGTTCGGTGCGCAGGCCGAGCGAGCGGCCGAGGCGGCGCAGGTCGGCCTCGTCCTCGGGGACGAGGTGGGTGCGGCGCAGCCGGTAGAGCTGGATGCGGTGCTCCATGGAGCGCAGGAAGCGGTACGCGTCGTTCAGCTGGGCGGCGTCGGCGCGGCCGACGTAGCCGCCGGCGGCGAGGGCGTGCAGGGCGTCGAGGGTGGAGCCGGAGTGCAGGGTGGCGTCGCTGCGGCCGTGTACGAGCTGGAGCAGCTGGACGGCGAACTCGACGTCGCGCAGGCCGCCGGGGCCGAGTTTCAGCTCGCGGTCGATCTGGGCGGCGGGGATGTTGTCGACGACGCGGCGGCGCATCTTCTGCACGTCGGGGACGAAGTTCTCGCGTTCGGCGGCCTGCCAGACCAGTGGAGTTATGGCCGCCATGTACTCGGCGCCGAGGTCCTCGTCCCCGGCGACGGCGCGGGCCTTGAGCAGGGCCTGGAACTCCCAGGTCTTGGCCCAGCGCTGGTAGTAGGCGACGTGGGAGGCGAGGGTGCGGACGAGGGGGCCGTTGCGGCCCTCGGGGCGCAGGTTGGCGTCGACGGGCCAGATGGTGCCCTCGACGGTGGTCTCGGAGCAGATCCGCATGAGGTGGGAGGCGAGGCGGGTGGCGGCCTGGATGCCCTTGGCCTCGTCGGCGCCGGGGGCGGCCTCGCCGACGAAGATCACGTCGACGTCGGAGACGTAGTTGAGCTCGTTGCCGCCGCACTTGCCCATGGCGATGACGGCGAGCCGGCACTGGCGGGCGTCCTCGGGTGCGGCGGCGGTGGCGATGCGCAGGGCCGCGCGGAGGGTGGCGGTGGCGAGGTCGGCGAGTTCGGCGGCGGCCTCGGCGACGTCGGTGGTGCCGCAGACGTCGCGGGCGGCGATGGAGAGCAGGCAGCGGCGGTAGGCGACGCGCAGGGCGACGGGGTCGTGGGCGTCGGCGAGGCCCGCCTCGAACTCGGGCAGGCCCGGGTGCAGGTCGGCGGCCTCGTAGGTGACGAGGGCCTGCCAGTCGCGGGGATGGCGGGCGAGGTGGTCGGCGAGGGCCTCGGAGGCGCCGAGCACACCGAGGAGACGGTCGCGCAGGGGCTTGGCGCTGACCAGGGTGTCCAGCAGGCGCGGCAGGTCCTCGGGGGTCTGGGCCTCGGCGAGGCGGACCAGGCCGAGGAGGGCGAGGTCGGGGTCGGCGGTCGCGCCGAGGGCGTCGAGGAGCACCGGGTCGGTGCGGACGGCGGCCAGCGCGTCGGCGTCGAGGAGCCGGGCCGCGGTGGAGGGGTCGGTGAACCCGCTGCGCAGCAGTCGGATGAAGGTGCTGCTCCTGCGTCCCGGGACTGTCATCCCGCCGCCTCCCGAGTGCGTCGCCGCCGGTGGTCCGGCCGGCGCTGCCGGTGGTCGTGGTAGCCGGCCTGGGGGCGAGCCTAGCCGGAGCAGGCGTTCGACTCACCGGGGCGCCCGAGGACGGTGTCGTGGCGAATATCATGAGGCGGATTATCAGATTTTCTGATTACTTATAGATCTATGCGTCAGGGGCCCGGTCCCCGTGCGACCGGTTGCGAGGAGCCCCATGTCCGACGGACACCCGTACTCCGCCCCGACGCCTGCCTCGGTACCGTCTCCGCGCCGCCCGCGCCGCCAGGGTGGGGCGGGTGCGGTCGGTGGGTCCGGTGGGGCCGCTGGAATGTCCGACGCGGGACGGGGGGTGGGCGGTTCCGGGGTTACGGGGGGTGCCGGGGTTACGGGGGGTGCCGGGGTTACGGGGGGTGCCGGGGCGGTCGGCGGTTCCGGGGTTCCCGGCGGTTCCGGAGCCCCGGGCGGTGCTGGGGCCCCCGGCGGTGCTGGAACGCCCGGCGGCTCCCGGGCACCCGGCCGCGCCTCGATCCCCCGCCAGGCCACGGGACCCGCCGCGGACGCCGCGTACCCGTACGCCCACGGCCGGGCCGCGCACCACCGGCCGCACCACGCCCGCCACCGGGCCCGGGTCGTCAAGGCCGTCGCCGCCTTCGCGGCCACCGCCGCCGCCGGGATGCTCG
This sequence comes from Streptomyces sp. NPDC102258, assembly GCF_055584685.1. Taxonomy (NCBI): domain Bacteria; kingdom Bacillati; phylum Actinomycetota; class Actinomycetes; order Kitasatosporales; family Streptomycetaceae; genus Streptomyces; species Streptomyces sp. NPDC102258. The sequence goes on along the minus strand of NZ_JBVJLO010000010.1, from coordinate 93,950 downwards.
TCCTGCGCGGCAGCGACGCCTTCGCCGCCCTCGGCGCCCCCACCGGCCCCGACTCCCGGCTCACCACCGCCACCACGGCCGACGCCCCCGACCCCGGCCGGGTGCTGCAGATCGTCGCCCACCCCGACGACGACCTGTACTTCATGAACCCGGACCTCGGGTACTCCATAGCCGCCGGCCACCCCGTGACCTCGGTCTACCTCACCTCCGGCGAAGCCGACGGCATCAACGCGGGCGCCGCCGAGGAGCACACCACCCCGCCCGACAAGCCCGCCTACGCCGAGGCCCGCCAGAACGGCATCCGCGCCGCCTACGCGAAGATGGCCACCGGCGACCGCAGCAGCCCCTGGAAGCGCACCGTCGTCCCGACCGACGGCGGCGGCCACGCCGAGATCGACGTCCTCCTCGCCAAGCCCCACGTCAACCTCGTCTGGCTGCAGATGCGCGAGGCCGGCAACGTCTACGGCGACGCCCCCGACAGCCTGCACGGGCTGTGGGACGGCCGGGTCCCGCGCCTGGAGTCGATGCTCGCCTCCGGCAGCCCCGTCAGGCAGCGGTTCACGTACACCAGGGACCAGGTCGTCAAGACGGTCGAGGGCGTCCTCGCCCGCTACAAGCCGACGACGATCCGCATGCAGGACCCGACCCCCGGCCGCTTCCCCGACACCAAGCGCTACACCGACCACCAGGACCACTTCTACGGGGCCCGGTTCGTACAGCTGGCCGCCGAGGCCTACGCCCGCGACGTCCGGGACCGGCCGCACTTCGGGGTGCAGAACTACATCGGCTACTTCAACGGCTCCCTGCCCAGCGCCCTGGGCCCCGGCGAGGCCAGGCAGAAGCTGGACATCCTCGACACCTACGCCTGGCTCGACCGGACGAACCACTGCGGCAGCGCCGCCGGCTGCGGTGACCTCAAGGTCGCCGACCACCCCTCGGGCAACCGCTGGACCGACTCCATCAACTACGCCCGCGGCACCAGCACGTCCTGGCTCGCCTCCGACCGCGACCAGGGCCTGTGGGCCTTCAAGGTGCTCGACGGCCAGGTCGCGCTCTGGCACCGCACCAGCCTGATCGGCGGCTGGAGCGGCCCCCGCCTGCTCCCGGGCACCGGCATGGACCAGGGCATCTCCACCGTCACCCTGCCCGACGGCCGGATCGCCGCCTACGGCACCCGCACCTCCTTCGGCGCCCGGCCCGCCGACTACCGGCGCGAGGTCGTGTACGCGGTCCAACGCGCCCCGGGCTCCGAGGAGTTCGAGCCCTGGGTGTCGCTCGGCACCCCCGAGGCCGCCGACGACACCTGGACCTCCGACATCAGCGCCCCCGCCGTGTCCGTCGACGACGCGGGCCGGGCCGCGGTCTACGTCCGCGACGGCGCCGCCGGCCTGCGCGGCCGGGTCCAGCGGGCCGACGGGGGCTGGGGCCCCTGGGAGCACCTCGGCGGCACCGACCTGCACGGCAGCCCGGTCGCCGCGAGCGACGGCGCCGGGCGGCGGATGGTCTTCGCCGCCACCACCCGTACGGTCATCGGCTGGGCGCAGCCCGCGCCGGGCGCCCCGCTGGGCCCGCCCACCGCGACCGGGCTGCCGGACACCACGCTGCCGCTGACGGCGGAGGGCCGCGAGGGCGGCGTACGGCTGTGGTTCCGCAAGCCCGGCTCCGGCAACGTCCGCACCGCCCTGATCACCGCCGACGGCGGCCTGAAGGTCAACCACCTCACCGACCTCGGCGGGCTCCAGGGCTTCGGCTCGGTGACGGCGAGCGGGCACGTGCTCGCGGGCCGCGCGGCGGGCGGCCAGCTCGGCTCGGACCTGGGCGTCGGCCTGCCGTGGCAGCGCTCGCCGCTGATGTTCGTCGGGGCCCCTGCCAGCACGATGACCGGGAAGAAGATCGTCAGCCTGGCGGTGGTCGGGCTCGACGGCCGGCTCTACGTCACCTCCTCGGCGGACTCCGCCGACGCCCACCTCGCGCCCTGGCAGCCGGTGGGCCCGCGCAACTCGGCGCCGTAGCGGGCGGTTGCACCGCGCCCGTCACGCGGCAGGCTCATCCTCCCCATCTCGCCCTCACGAACGGTCAATTCCGGACGAAACGCGTCATCGGCGAAACCGGTGAACCAACTCCCCCGATTTCGCCTCTCACTGACTGCACAGCGGTTCTTCCTGCCCGTCCGGAACGACCTCAAGGCGTGACCCCATGCCCGTATCCCGCCGCAGTCTCCTCCTCGCGGCCGTGGTGCCCATGCTCACCGTGGGCGCCACCGGCGTACTCTCCATCGCCTCCGGCCGGCAGACCTCGGCCGAGGCCACCCAGACCGACGGCGCCGGGAAGCCGGCCGCCGCCCTCCCCGCCAGCACCACCGCCGGCTCGGTGGTCCAGATCGTCGCGCACCCCGACGACGACCTGTTCTTCATGAACCCCGACCTCAGCCGCACCCTGCAGGCGGGGCTCCCCCTCACCACCGCCTACCTCACCTCCGGCGAGGCCGACGGCCGCAACGAGGCCCACGGCCGCGAGGCCAAGGACCCGGCGCAGCCCGCCGACCGCCCCCGGTACGCGGAAGCCCGGCAGAACGGCATCCGCTGCGCCTACGCCCAGATGGCCACCGGAGACCGCACGAGCGCGTGGACCCGTACGGTCATACCCACGGCCGGCGGCGGACAGGCGGAACTCGACGTCCTCGTCGCCCGGCCCCGGATCCACCTCGTCTGGCTCCAACTGCGGGAGGCCCGCAGCCCGGCCGGGGAGAACCCCGACAGCCTGCGCGGCCTGTGGAACGGCGCGATACCGGCGCTCGGCGCCCAGCTGACCACCGGCAGCCCGGTCCGGCAGTCGTTCACGTACACCAAGGACCAGGTGGTCGCGTCCATAGCCGGGATCCTGGAGCGGTACCGGCCGACGACGATACGCATGCAGGACCCGACGCCGAACCGCTACGAGGACACCGGCAAGTTCACCGATCACCAGGACCACATGTACGGAGCCCGCTTCGTACAGGCCGCCACCGCCGTGTACGCCGAGCGCGTCACCGACCGGCCGCGCTTCTCGGTCCAGAACTACCTCGGCTACCACAACGGCACCCTCCCCCACGCCCTGGACCCGCAGACGGCCGCGACGAAGATCGGCTTCCTGAAGACGTACGCCTGGCAGGACCGCACCGACTACTGCGGCAGCCCCTCCGGGTGCGGGGACCGCAAGGTGGCCGGCAGCCCCACCGGCCGCAACTGGGCACAGTCGCTGCGCTACGCCCGCGCCGACACGACCTCCTGGCTCGTCGAGGGCACACCCGGCCGGCTCTGGGCCTTCGCCGCGCTGGACGGCCGGATGGCGGTGTGGAACCGGGACCCGGCGGGCGTCTGGACCGGGCCCGCGCTGCTTCCCGGGACCGGCATCGACTCCGGCGCCGCCACCGCCCGCCTCCCCGACGGCCGCGTCGCGGTCCTCGCCACCCGCACCGCTCTCGGCACCCGGCCGGCCGACTACCGGCGCGAGGTGGTGTACGCCGTCCAGTCCGCGCCCGACGGGCCGTTCGGGCCCTGGCAGTCGCTCGGCACCCCGGAGCCGGGCGACGAGGGCGGCACCTCCGCCATCAGCGCCCCCGCCGCCGTCGCCGACGCCGACGGCCGGCTCACCGTCTACCTCCGCGACACCCGGCGCACCCTGCGCGCCCGAATCCAGCAGCCTTCGGGCGCCTTCACCGACTGGCAGCGCCTGGGCGGCGCGGACCTCCAGGGCGACCCCGTCGCCCTCACCGACGCGGCCGGGCGGCGCCACGTCTACGCCACCACCACCAAGTCGGTACTGGCCTGGACCGGGCCGGCCCCCGGCGCCCCGCTCGCCGGGCCCTTCCCGACCGCGCTGCCCGCCACCACGGTCCCGCTCTCGGCGGCCCGGGAGGGCGCGGGCGTACGCCTCTACTTCCGGCGCCCCGACTCGGGGGCGGTGCGCAGCGCGCTCGTCACGGCGGGACCGGGCGCCCCGCAGGTCACCGGCCTCGCCGAGTCCGGCGGCCGGGCGGGCTACGGGGCGGTCGCCGTGGCGGGCCGGACCCTGACGGGCCGGGCCGACTCCGGCACGGTGGCGGCGGCGTCCTTCGGCGGCCCGCCGACCTGGTCGGAGTCCCGCATGCTCTACACGGGCGCCCCCGCGGCGACCCTCACCCCCGCCACCACCACGGTCACCACGGTCCTAGGCCTGGACGCCCACCTCCACACCACCACAACCCACCCCACAACCCAACCGGTCTGGCACCCGGCGATCCCGACCCCCCGCGCCTAACCCCCGACCACGGGCCGGGACCCCCTGGACGGGCCCCGGCGGCTCCCGGCCCCGCAGGACAGCCGCCCCCCGGCGCCCGGGAAGCCCTACAACACCGGCAGGTTCTTGCGGAGTTCGAAGGCGGTGACCTCGCTGCGGTACTCCTCCCACTCCTGCTTCTTGTTGCGGAGGAACTGAGACGTCACTCCCCCGGCCTGCGGCACCCCTGCCCTACCCCCAGGTCATCGGCAGGAAGAGAGTCGTCCATGGCCGTTGTTAGTCACCCCCCGGCCACCGTCCGACGGCCCACAGACGGCCCAGGGGGGAGGCTGACAATGAACGCGTGACCGAACCCTTCGCCCTGGTCGCAGAGCCAACCGAGCGCGATGCCCACGCCTTAGCGCAAGGCGACCCAGCCACGGCTCGCACTCTACGAACCCACAGGAAAGGACGCACGAAGAGGCGACATCGTTTTCAGGTTTCAGGAGCACGCCATCGGACAGCTCAGACTTGGAGCCGGCTAGCGCTAGCAATCAAAGCCTTCTGTGCTATGAACCTGATCAGTTCAATGTCGGGCGATAGGGCATCCGCTTCCTTCGAGAACGGAAGTAGAAGATCTTTGGATTTTCCACCATCTTCCTTCGTGTGAACAATCCGGCAGCGAATTTCGTAGATTCGATTTGTGACCGAAGTCAGCAGGTCGTTTTGCTGGTCCCCGACATTAACGATAGCGACGTCTTTAATCTTCTGCTTTCCAGAAAAATGATCAGAGAGCAGTGAGTCGCCATTAATCAGACCCCTAATGGAATCGGCCGTTGTGCACCCGCCGATAGTGGAGCGCAGCTGCTCACGTTCGCTACCAAACCCCTTGCCGGTTCCTGCCGTGAGGGAGATGATTCGAACTAGAGCATCATTGTCGTCCGCACTGAATCGCGGATCTAGCAGCTCATTTCGGAGTCTCTCCAGAGTGTCCCGATGACTAAAGCTCGGGAAGAAGTACTCCAGGACCTGATAGTACGCGAGGTATTCCAGGAGCGGAAGACCGCGCGATTCCCTTCCGTAGCGGTAAAGACTTAGAGGTCTCTCGGCGTACTGATTTGCAGGAGTCCTCGGAGCTCCGGTGAATGCGTAACGGCTGGACCGCCCGGGTACCCTTCGTGACGTAGCTGCCAGTGACGGAGACAACCCGATCACGAGTGAGTACCGGATGTCAGTCTCGAAAAACACAGAATCCGATACCGTCTTAAGGATTTTCAGGCATTCATCGTGCCTTACCTGCTGCAGTCCAGAGATACGGAGCACTGGGAGGGGGCGGCGCTGCCCGAGACCTCGTCGCCTTGCGCGCTCGGAAATGCAGGAGAATTCTGCGGACGACGAACCGAGCTCTACCCGCAATTGAGGCAATGCCAGAGATGGGGAAAACTCCAGAACCCAACAATCTTCGGGACCTATTTCAGCCTTTTGCTCACCGGGTACTTCGACGGAATCATCATCGGCTTCGTTGGTCGAAGCGTCGGAATTGAGACGCCGAACGCCAGGTAGATCAGTTACCCGCGGATCGAAAAATGGACCTTCTTGGATGGTCGCTTCGATTACCCCTCTTGAGCGGAACAGGACGGCATCATACTCCCCGAGAAATGCAACGTCGGCCAAGTCAAGCGCAAGGTAATCTTCCGCTCGCCTGGAAGGGATTACGATCCATCTTTGCTCGCGTCCATTTGGGATAGAGATGCGCAGCCGCGGATTACTGAGTGTGCTTGCCGGCTTACCCCACTCGAAGCCTACGCCCTGCCCTACGCACTTCTGTTCAAGTTTCAGGAGTGGATCATCCTCAGCAAGGCCTTCTTTGAGGGCCTCGATCTCATCCGATGTCAGCGGCATGGTGTCCTGCTCCTGTAGTCGCCCGAGTCTTGTGCTCTTTGCCTCTTCAGGCTATCCGTTTCTGTGGTCGGGCATGGAGTAGTTTTGCGTAACTCGTCGCAGGCATTAGGTCGATGGAACGCCACACAGAGAGGCCAGCGTTGACGCGCGAAGCGCAGCAAGAGTCAACGGGCCCTGCAGAGCTTGCTCCGGCAACCCGATGGTGGGGCTTGCCTGCCGCAACCGGGCAGCCGACAGCTAGGACACTCGTCGCTCCCGGCCGACCGTACGAAGCTGGAGCGCGACCCCGATTGAAGGAGGAGTGCGTGCCGAGCCCCAGCCCACGCGGGACGTATCAGGTGATCTTTCAGGTGCTGCGCGAGCGGATCGCTGCTGGTGACTACGTCGACGGATTGCCGCCCGCGGCGGCGATCGGGCGGGAGTTCGGCGTGGCGCGCACGACTGTGCGGCGGGCGCTGCGGGCCCTTGAAGACGCAGCGGCGTCAAGTCCGTGGCTGGTGTCAGGCGGGCGGTGGCCGGGGGAGCCGACTCTCCGCCGTACGAGCTGATCACCAATTACCTGCTGGGGCAGATTCAGAGCGGGGAGCTGGCCGTCGGCGCCCGGCTGCCGAGCGAGGCAGTGCTCGCCGAGACGTACGCGGTTGCCCGGGGGACCGTGCGCCGCGCGGTGCGCGAGCTGAAGACCTTCGGGCACGTCGAGGCTCGGCACGGCGTGGGGCGGTTCGTTCACCCCTCCTCCTGAAGCCCGGAGCTCGAACTCCCGGTTCTGGCTCTCTCGGAGGCGCTGGACATGCAATTGGCCAAGTGGGCCCACGATCTCACCGAGTCTCTGCTCGCCAAGGACCTGCCCCGGCGGCGGGCCTCACTCCCAGCGGGTCTACGAACAGGCCCTGACTCCGGCGCCGGCGCTTGGCGCCGACGCCGAGCTGTTGGCAGCCGCGGCCATCGCGCACGACGTCGGGTATGCCGAGCGGGCGGTGGACACCGATCAACACGTGATTGACGGGGCCCGGTACCTGCGGGACGTGGTAGGCGGCGACCCATGGTTGTGCAGCATCGTCGCCTTGGATGTGTCCTGCCCCGTATAGGCCTTTCTGGGCAAGCGCCGAGGGCGGGCCCGGGTGTCCCGAGCCGCTCTTCGCCGTCCGGGCAGCGCGGCAGAAGCGGTACCGGCCGGACGATGGCGGATGTCGGCGGAGGGCTGGCGCTCCGACAGGGGGAAATCTTCCGCCTGCCGGACGACTTCCGCGGTGAATGGCTCCGGGTGGTCAATCAGGTGAAGGTGGCGAACGGGCACCTCGTCTTCGGGCCGCCCAAGCGGGAGAAGAAGCGGGACGTGCCACTCCCCCGCCGCATCGAGCAGGTGTTGTGGGAGCACCACGAGGAGTTCCCGCCGGTGGACGTAACGCTTCCCTGGCTGAAGCCGGAAGTTCGCCCTCGTGCAGGCCGGCGTCACCTCGGAGCCGCGGCCGGGTGAGCGTCACCAGGCCGCGCGGGAGCACGGGATGCGCGCATTGCCGCACTTTTGCGTCCGTCCTGCTGGACTCCGGGGAGAACATCAAGGCGCTGAGCACCTACCTCGGGCACGGCGACCCCGGCTTCACACTCCGGGTATACACGCACCTGATGCCGAGCAGCCACGAGCGGGCGCTGAGGGCCGTGGACGAGGTCTACAGGGCCGCCGATTCGACGGCCGACGGCCCACAGGCGGCCCAAAGGGGTGAGACAGGTCCGGGCCGGCGGCTGAGTGCCGCCGGCCCGGGGTGCCGTGCGTGCGGGATACCGCCGCTGACCTGCGGTTACAGGACCGGCAGGTTCTTGCGGAGTTCGAAGGCGGTGACCTCGCTGCGGTACTCCTCCCACTCCTGCTTCTTGTTGCGGAGGAAGAAGTCGAAAACGTGTTCGCCGAGGGTTTCGGCTACCAGTTCGCTGCGTTCCATCAGGGTGATGGCCTCGCCGAGGTTCTGGGGGAGGGGTTCGATGCCCATCGCGCGGCGTTCCGCGTCGGAGAGGGCCCAGACGTCGTCGTCGGCGCCCGCCGGGAGTTCGTAGCCCTCCTCGATGCCCTTGAGGCCGGCCGCGAGGAGGACGGCGTAGGTGAGGTAGGGGTTGGCGCCCGAGTCGATCGAGCGGACCTCCACCCGGGAGGAACCCGTTTTGCCCGGCTTGTACATCGGGACGCGGATCAGCGCCGAGCGGTTGTTGTGGCCCCAGCAGATGTACGAGGGGGCCTCGCCGCCCGCGCCGGCGCTGCGGGAGGAGCCGCCCCAGATGCGCTTGTAGGAGTTGACCCACTGGTTGGTGACGGCGGCCGTCTCCGCGGCGTGCTTGAGCAGGCCCGCGATGAAGGAGCGGCCGACCTTCGAGAGCTGGTACTCGGCGCCCGACTCGTAGAAGGCGTTGCGGTCGCCCTCGAAGAGGGAGAGGTGGGTGTGCATGCCGGAGCCGGGGTACTCCGAGAACGGCTTCGGCATGAAGGTGGCCTGGACGCCCTGCTCCAGGGCCACCTGCTTCATCACCAGGCGGAACGTCATGACGTTGTCGGCCGTCGAGAGGGCGTCGGCGTAGCGCAGGTCGATCTCCTGCTGGCCGGGGGCGCCCTCGTGGTGGCTGAACTCCACCGAGATGCCCATGGATTCGAGCATGGTGATGGCCTGGCGGCGGAAGTCCATGCCGACGTTCTGCGGGGTGTGGTCGAAGTACCCGGAGTTGTCCGCCGGGACCGGACGGGTGCCGTCCAGCGGCTTGTCCTTCAGCAGGAAGAACTCGATCTCCGGGTGGGTGTAGAAGGTGAAGCCCAGGTCGGAGGTCTTGGCGAGGATGCGCTTGAGGACGTAGCGCGGGTCCGCGAAGGACGGCGAGCCGTCCGGCATCAGGATGTCGCAGAACATCCGGGCGGTCCCGGGCGCCTCGGCGCGCCACGGCAGTATCTGGAACGTGCTCGGGTCCGGCTTGGCGATCATGTCGGACTCGTAGACCCGGGCGAAGCCCTCGATCGCGGAGCCGTCGAAGCCGATGCCCTCGTCGAAGGCCTGCTCCAGCTCGGCGGGGGCGACCGCGACGGATTTGAGGAAGCCCAGCACGTCGGTGAACCACAGGCGCACGAAGCGGATGTCGCGTTCTTCGAGCGTCCGGAGGACGAATTCCTGCTGCTTGTCCATGCCTTCATCCTCGCAGTTCAGACGATCTGTGCACCACCGCCCCGGGGCACCGGGGGGCACAGTCGGGCCCGTCCAGTATCGCCATCGGTGGTTTCCGCCACATTACGCACCCCGGAAAGCCGATGACACCCCCGCACTGACCGCCGGGCCGTCATGAGCATTACCATCTGCGCCCATGGGGGGCTGGAAGCACACGCGGAACGGGGGCCACGGGCGTCCCCTCGACGCCTCCCAGGTGCCGCGGGCGTAACGGTCGCGGCGTGGCAGGCGCACCACCGGCTCCACCCCGACCACCCCCCAGCAGAAGGAACCAGGGCACATGGCCAGCAGGACGTCCGGGAACAGCTCCCGTCAGGACCGCATAGCCGAGATGCGCCGCGCCGAAAAGGCACGCGACCGGCGCAACAAGTTCCTCGCGATCGGCATCTCGGCCGTCGTCGTCGCGGGGCTCGTCGGCTTCGGCTCGTGGCTGCTGATCGAGCAGAAGCGCAAGGACAAGGACGCGGTGACCGCCGCCAAGGCCCCGGTGACCGGCGAGCGCGACTGGGACCCGAAGAAGCTCGGCCGCAACCACGTCGAGACCCCGGTGAAGTACGAGATGACCCCGCCGGTCGGCGGCGACCACAGCCCCCGCTGGATGAACTGCGACGGCGACGTCTACAAGAACCCGATCCCCGAGGTCAACGCCGTGCACTCGCTGGAGCACGGCGCGGTCTGGGTGACGTACAACGAGAAGGCGGCCCCGGCCGACGTCGAGGCGCTCGCCGGGAAGGTCGGCAAGACCCCGTACACGCTGATGAGCCCGGTCAAGGAGCAGGCCGGCGCGATCATGCTCAGCGCGTGGGGCAAGCAGCTGACGGTGGACAAGGCGGACGACGCGCGGGTGGCGCAGTTCTTCACGAAGTACGTACAGGGCCCGCAGACCCCCGAGCCGGGCGCCGCCTGCACCAACGGGCTGGCCGACAAGTGACCCGTACGTACTGGGCCGCGGGCGCGGCGGTCGTGCTGGCCGTGCTCTTCGCGGTGGGGGCCACGGTGGCCACCGCCAACGGCGGCCCGGACGGGGCGGGGTCCGGGGCCGGGGCAGGGGCCGGGAAGGCGCCGGCGCTCTACTCCCCCGACGCGGGGTTCGCCCGGGACATGACCGTGCACCACCAGCAGGCGGTGGAGATGTCCTTCATCGTGCGCGACCGCACCCAGGACGAGCCGGTGCGCGCCCTCGCGTACGACATCGCCAACACCCAGGCCAACCAGCGCGGCATGCTGCTGGGCTGGCTGGACCTGTGGGGGCTGCCGAAGGTGCTGGCCGACGAGCCGCCGATGTCCTGGATGGCCGCCTCCGAGGGGGGCGGCGGCGAGCACGCGGGGCACGCCGGGCACGGCGCCGCCAAGCCGGGGGCGCTGATGCCGGGGATGGCCACCAAGGAGGAGCTGAGCCGGCTCGGCGCGGCGGGCGGCCGGGACGCGGAGGTGCTGTACCTCCAGCTGATGACCGAGCACCACAAGGGCGGCGTGGCCATGGCCGAGGGCTGTGCGGTGCAGTGCCGGACCCCGGCGGAGCGAGCGCTGGCGCAGGGGATGGTCGCGGCGCAGCAGTCGGAGATCACCCTGATGGCGGACATGCTCAAGCAGCGCGGGGCGGCCCCGCGCGGGTGACGTGGCTCAGGCGGCCCGGGGCGGCCCCGCACGGATGACGTGCAGGATCGCCCGGGCCACCTGGGCGGGGCGGTCCAGCATGACGAGGTGACCGGCGGGTTCGGCCACCTCGAAGCGGGCGCCCAACCGATCGGCGAGGCCGGCCTGGCGGGCCAGCCAGCGGCGGCCGGCGCGGCCGGTGCCCCCGTCGTGGGCGGCGAGGACGGTGGCGGGGGCGGTCAGCGGGCGGGCGGCGCGCAGGGCGGGCAGCTCGGCGGCGGTGTCGGCGTAGCGGGCGTTCTCCAGCAGGGCGCCCCGCCAGACCCGGCCGGTGCGGTAGCAGCGGCGTACGAGGTCCCGCGCGGCCGGGTCGGCGGCGGCGCCGGCCCGGGAGGCGCGTACGGCGGCCCGCCGGGCGGCGGGGCCCAGCGCGGCCGGCAGCCCGGCGGCGGTGACGGCCCGGCCGAGGGCTCGGGCGGCGGCGGTACGGAGGACCGGCGGGAGCCGGGTACGGGGGCTCTCCTCGACGCTGGCGTCGACGAGTACGAGCCCCGCCGTACGGTCCGGGTACAGGCGGGCGAAGGCTTCGGCGTGGAATCCGGCGAGGGAGTGCCCGGCGACGGTGACGGGCCCGGGCAGGCCGAGCGCGTCGAGCAGGGCGGCGATCCGGCGGGCCTCGTCGGCGGCTCCGGCCGGCGCGGTGGCGGGGGCGCTGAGCCCGTGCCCGGGGCGGTCGAAGCGGACGACGGTGCGGCCGCGGGCGGCGAGCAGGGCGGCGACCGGGTCCCAGTCGAACCAGGCCATGGCGAGCCCGGCGCTCAGCACCACGACGGGCCCGCGCCCCTCGACGACCACGTGCAGCGGCACCCCGTCGACGCGCACGAGGCGGCCGGGTACGGGGGCGGCGCCGGGGCCGGTCATGTGCGGTGCTCGCGGTGGACGGAGAGGGCGAGCACCCCGAGCCAGATCGCCACGAGCAGCACCTGGAGCCGCTGGCCGGCGCCGAGCGCCCAGGTCCCGTGCCCGGCGGTGAACAGGGCGATCGCGGTCAGGGTCCAGGCGGTGGCCAGCAGTTCCAGGACGACCAGGGCGGGGCCGAACCGGGCGAGCGGCGCGAACCAGCCGTAGCGGCGGGCGGCGACGGTGAGGGCCACGACCCCGGCGAGCGCGCCGGTCATGGCGAGGCTGCTGCTGACGGCGTGGGCCTGATGGGTGGCCGGGACCAGTCCGGCGGTCTCCCGGGCCGCGCACACCGGGTCCACGGTGGGCCGGCAGCTCAGCGGAAGCCAGGCGTCGGCGGCGGTCGCGGCGCCGAAGAGGGTCACCCCGGCCCAGCCGGCCACCGCCCACGGCCGCCGCGACTCGGGATGCCGGGCCAGCCGCAGCAGGGCGAGCAGCCCGCCGAGGAAGGCGAACAGCCCGGCGGTGAAGTCGGTGGCCCGGAAGAGACCGCCGAGGGGCTGGTCCTGGGCGGCGAGTTCACTGACGTAGGTCTCGATGGGGTTGAGGCCGGTGGAGAGCACCACCTCCAGCACCCACGCGGTATACGCGGCGGCACCGAGCCCAATGAAAACGGCGACGACCCGACTGCCCTTCGCGGCGTTGGTACGCATAGTGCGACCGATCCTAGACAGGGGCGGCGGGACGCGGGCGCGGCACGCGGGCACGGGGCGGGGGGCGCCGGGCATGGGGCGTCGGACGCGGCGGGGCCGTCCGGTCGGGTCTCGCACCGGAGAGGACGCGGTCGCCGCCGTCGGCGTTGTCCGTCCCCACGGGCCGCGCGGGCAATCCCAGTTGGAGCCGGGCGGCCCCCGTGGCAGTCTGACGCCGGCCCCTTACGCCGCACACCGCACCTCCGAGGAACTCCACCAGGCATGAGCACACCCCCGCACCCCGCCTCACCCGAGCCCACGGAACCGGGCATACCGCCGCACCCCATGACACCCACCCCGGCGGAACCGGCGACACCGCCAGCCGACGCCGCCGCCCGGGCGGCGGGGGCCTCCCCGGCGAAGGGCCGGGCCCCTCAGGACCCCGCCGACGCCCCAGACGTAACCCCGGCCGCGCCCGCCTCACGGACCCCCGGGCCCTCCCTGGCCAAGGCCCAGACCCCACAGGACCCCGCCGACGCCCCGGGCGTGACCCCGGCCGAGGCCCCGGCCGCGCCCGCCGCACAGACCCCGGACCCCTCCCTGGTGAAAGGCGCCGCCCCACAGGACCCCGCCGACGCCCAGGGCATGACCCCGCCCGAGGCCCCGGCGGCGCCCGCCCCACAGGCTCCCGGGCCCTCCCTGGCCAAGGCGCCCGCCGCTCACGACCCCGCCGACGCTCCCGCCCAGGCCCCGGCCCCCGTCGACCTCTCCGCGCAGGCCGGCGGCACCTCGCCGGGGAAGGGCCCCGCGCCGGAGGCCGCCGTGGGGTCCGGGGTTCAGGGCCCCGCCGCGGCGCCCGGAGCCTTCGGTGCGCCCGCCGCCGCGCCGCGTGACCCCTTCGCGGTGCCCGCCCCCGGCGGCTTCGCGCCCGTCGGGGGTGTGGCGGCCGGGCCCGGGTACGGGTGGGCGGCGCCCGGGTACGCCGGGTATCCCGGGTATCCGGTGGCGGCGCCCGCCAACGGGCTCGCCGTCGCCGCGCTCGTCCTCACGCTCACGGCCGTCCTGCTCGCCATCGTCCCGTTCGTGTTCCCCGTCGGGACCCTGGCCGGGCTCATCGGCATCGGTCTGGCCATCGGGGCCCTGGTCCGCGCCCGCTCCGGCGCCCCGCGCCGGGCGATGGCCGTCGCGGGCCTCGTACTCGGTGTCCTCAGCCTCGGCGTGTCCGCCGGCGGCTACCTGCTGACCGTCGCCGTCATCGACCACGCCCGCGACCTGGACCGGGAGATGGACGGGGACGGGGACTACGACGCGGACGCCGACGACCCCGGCTGGGACCCGTACCCGTATCCCGACCCGACGCCCTCCCCGTCCCCGAGCGCCACCCCGGCGCCCGGCCCGATGCCCTTCGGCCAGACGTACACGTATCCCGACGGGATCAAGGTGACCCTCACCGCCCCGAAGGAGTACGTCTCGTCCAACCCGTACCTCCACGTCGGCCACGCCGTGCAGATCTCCTTCACCATCACCAACGGCACGTCCGAGCCGCACAAGGTCATCTACGCCATGCCCAGCGTCCGCGACGACAAGGGCGTCGAGGGCAAGCTGGTCTTCGACGGCCGGATGCCGAAGCGCATCGAGGGCACGATCGACCCCGGCGCGTCCGCCACCGGCTTCGCCGCCTACGAGGTCCCCGAGGACACCCACGACATCAGCGCCGAGCTGTCCCCCGGCATCCTGATGCCCGCCGCGCGCTTCAACGGCCGCGTCGGCTGAAGCCCGCGACCGGCCCCCCGCCTCGCCGACGCCCCGCGACGGCGCACCCGGGGCACGGGATCCAGGACATCGCGTCAGAGAGACGATTAGACTGGGTTCCGTGCCTCAACTACGTCTGGCTCTGAATCAGATCGACTCGCACGTCGGCGACATCGCCGCCAACGCCGACTCCGTCCTCCACTGGACCCGGCACTCGGCCGAGCAGGGCGCCCACCTCGCGGTGTTCCCGGAGATGGTGCTGACGGGGTACCCCGTCGAGGACCTCGCCCTGCGCGGCTCCTTCGTCGAGGCCTCCCGCACCGCCCTCCGCGACCTCGCGCGGCGCCTCGCGGACGGGGGCCTCGGCGAACTGCCCGTCGTCCTCGGCTACCTCGACCGCAGCGAGGAGGCCACGCCCCGCCTCGGCCGCCCCGCGGGCTCCCCCGAGAACGCGGCCGCCGTCCTGCACCGAGGCGAGGTGGTGCTCCGCTTCGCCAAGCACCACCTTCCCAACTACGGGGTCTTCGACGAATTCCGCTACTTCGTGCCGGGCCAGACCCAGCCCGTGATCCGGGTGCACGGCGTCGACGTCGCCCTGGCCATCTGCGAGGACCTCTGGCAGGACGGTGGCCGCGTCCCCGCCACCCGCTCCGCCGGCGCCGGGCTGCTGATCTCGGTCAACGCCTCCCCCTACGAGCGCAACAAGGACGACGTCCGGCTGGAACTGGTGCGCCGGCGGGCCCGGGAGGCCGGCTGCACCCTCGCCTACCTCGCGATGATCGGCGGCCAGGACGAGCTGGTCTTCGACGGCGACTCCATCGTCGTCGACGCCTCCGGCGAGGTCGTCGCCCGCGCCCCGCAGTTCTCCGAGGGCTGCGTCCTGGTGGACCTGGACCTCCCGGCGGCCCGCGCCGACGCCCCGGAGGGCACCGTCGACGACGGCCTGCGCATCGACCGGGTGATCCTCTCCGAGGAGCCGCTCGCCCGCTACGAGCCGGTGGTGCCGGGCGGCTGCGCGGAGCCCCTGGACGACGACGAGGAGGTCTACGACGCCCTCGTCGTGGGCCTGCGCGCGTACGTCAGGAAGAACGGCTTCCACTCCGTCCTGATCGGGCTGTCCGGCGGCATCGACTCCGCGCTCGTCGCAGCCATCGCCTGCGACGCGGTCGGCGCGCAGAACGTGTACGGCCTGTCCATGCCCTCGAAGTACTCCTCGGACCACTCCAAGGGCGACGCGGCCGACCTGGCCGAACGGACCGGCCTGAACTTCCGTACCGTCTCGATCGAGCCGATGTTCGCCGCGTACATGGGTGCGGTGGTGCTCGACGGCCTCGCCGAGGAGAACCTCCAGTCCCGGCTGCGCGGCACGCTGCTGATGGCGCTGTCCAACCAGGAGGGCCACATCGTGCTGGCCCCGGGCAACAAGTCCGAGCTGGCCGTCGGCTACTCCACCCTCTACGGGGACTCGGTCGGCGCGTACGGCCCGATCAAGGACGTCTACAAGTCGGACGTCTTCCGGCTCGCCCGCTACCGCAACCGGGCCGCCGAGGAGCGCGGCGAGATCCCGCCGATCCCGGAGAACTCGATCGTGAAGCCGCCGAGCGCCGAACTGCGCCCGGGGCAGGTCGACACGGACTCGCTGCCGGACTACCCGGTGCTCGACGCGATCCTGGAGCTGTACGTGGACCGCGACCAGGGGATGGAGGCGATCGTGGCGGCCGGTTTCGACGCCGAGCTGGTCGCGAAGACCCTCCGGATGGTGGACGTCGCCGAGTACAAGCGGCGCCAGTACCCGCCGGGCACCAAGATCTCCGCGAAGGGCTTCGGCAAGGACCGCCGGCTGCCCATCACCAACGGCTGGCGCGAGCGGACGTGACCGCGCGTACGAAGGGGCCCGGCCGCTCCCACGAGCAGCCGGGCCCCTTCGTCGTGTCCTACGGGCGGACCGTCTTCCGTGGCGTCCTACGGCCGGACCGTCAGCCGGGCCGCCACCGGCAGGTGGTCGCTGCCCGTGCGCGCCAGGGTCCAGGAGGCTTCCGGCTTGATCCCGCGGACCATGATCTGGTCGATCCGGGCCATCGGGAACTGCGCGGGCCAGCTGAAGCCGAAGCCGTGGCCCGCCGCGCCCTGGGTGGAGCGCATCTGGGAGGTGACCTCCGAGAGGGCGCGGTCGTTCATGGTGCCGTTGAGGTCGCCGAGCAGCACGACCTTCTTCAGGCCGTCGTTGGCCAGGGCTGCGCCCAGCGCGTCGGCGCTGTTGTCGCGCTGGTTGGCCGTGAACCCGGCGTTGAGCTTGACCCGGACCGAGGGCAGGTGGGCCACGTACACCCCGACCTCGCCGAAGGGGGTCGCGGCGGTGGTGCGCATGGCGCGGGTCCAGCCGAGGCGGATGTCGACGGGCTTGCTGGAGGTCAGCGGGTACTTGCTCCACACGCCGACGGTGCCCTCGACCGCGTGGTACTTGTACGTGCCCGCCAGGGCCTTCTCGTAGACGGGGACGGCGTCGCCGGTGAGCTCGGTCAGGGCGAGCACGTCGGCCCCGGACTTGGCGACGGACTCGGCGGTGCCGCGCGGGTCGGGGTTGTCGGCGTCGACGTTGTGGGCGGCGACCATGAGGTTGCCGCCGCTCGCGGACTTGTCGGTGATCAGTCCGCCGAAGAGGTTCACCCACACCGCGGAGGTCAGCAGTATCGCGATCATCGCGGTGGCGGACTTGCGGACCACGGCGGCGACCAGCAGCAGCGGCACGGCCAGGCCCAGCCAGGGCAGGAAGGTCTCGGTGAGGCTGCCGAGGTTGCCGATGTCGTTGGGCAGCTCCGCGTGGAAGATCATGACCAGTGACACCAGCGCGGCCAGTACGGCGGTCACGATGCCGCGCCGCCAGATGCCCGGGTCCCGCCGCAATGCGGCCATGCGGCGGCGGAAGCCGGATCCGGAGGAGCCGGGCTCGGAGCCGCCGTTCCCCGTCTCCGTCATGTACGCCTGTGCCATGCCATGTCCTCGCTGCCGTGCTCGCGCTCCGTCCCCGCCCCTTGACCCTAGGCGATGTGCGGAGCCTTCCGTGCCGTCCTCGCGGCCCTACTTCCCGGAGGACGAACGGCCGTGCGACTTGGGTTCCGCTTGTCACGAAACGCGCACATTGGCCCGGCCGCGCCCGGAGCCGGGCCGGGAGTGTGGCGTACGGGTCGGCGCGGCGGGAGCGGCCCACTTCCGCCGACGGCCGGGAGGGTGCCACCATGGTGGGTGAGTCCGGGGACGCCGTAAGGGCGCTTCGAGATGACACTAGGAGCAGTTGCAATGACGCACGCCGTTTCGCCTGCCCGCGAAGCCGCCTCCACCACGCTGTACGGAGGCTCGGGCACCCGGCGCATCACCGTCCGCGACCTCGCGCTCGCCAAGGAGCGCGGCGAGAAGTGGCCCATGCTCACCGCCTACGACGCCATGACGGCGTCGGTGTTCGACGAGGCCGGCATCCCGGTCATGCTCGTCGGTGACTCCATGGGCAATTGCCACCTCGGCTACGAGACCACCGTCCCCGTGACGATGGACGAGATGACCCTGCTGTCGGCGGCCGTCGTACGGGGCACCAGCCGGGCCCTGATCGTCGGCGACCTGCCGTTCGGCTCGTACCAGGAAGGCGCCGTACAGGCGCTGCGCAGCGCGACCCGGCTGGTCAAGGAGGCCGGGGTCGGGGCGGTCAAGCTGGAGGGGGGCGAGCGCTCGCTGGCCCAGACCGAGCTGATCGTGCAGTCCGGCATCCCGGTCATGTCCCACCTGGGCCTGACCCCGCAGTCCGTGAACGCCATGGGCTACCGGGTGCAGGGCCGCAGCGACGAGGACGCGCACCGGCTGCTGCGCGACGCGAAGGCCGCGCAGGACGCGGGTGCCTTCGCGGTGGTGCTGGAGCTGGTCCCGGCCGAGCTGGCCGCCGAGGTCACCCGGTCGCTGCACATCCCGACGGTCGGCATCGGCGCGGGGTCGGAGTGCGACGCGCAGGTGCTGGTGTGGACCGACATGATGGGTCTGACCGGCGGGAAGATGCCGAAGTTCGTCAAGCAGTACGCGAACCTCCGCGCGACGATGGGTGACGCGGCGCGGGCCTTCGCCGAGGACGTGGTCGGCGGAACGTTCCCGCAGGCGGAGCACGCCTTCCACTAGTCCGCTAGTCCGCCAATCTGGCCCGCCAGTCCGGTCCGCCGACAGCCGGCCGACAGCCCTGCCCCGGGATGTCGGCCGGCTGTCGGTCGGCTGTAGGGGAATTGTCAGTGGCGGATGGTCCCATGGCGGACATGACGCGAAACGACAAGAACCCCCACGCCGTGGAGGTACGGGGGCTGGTCAAGCACTACGGCCAGACCAAGGCCCTCGACGGGGTCGACCTGGACGTGCGCGAGGGCACCGTCCTCGGTGTCCTCGGCCCCAACGGCGCCGGCAAGACCACCCTGGTGCGCTGCCTGTCCACCCTGATCGTCCCCGACGCCGGCACCGCCGTGGTCGCGGGCTACGACGTGGTCCGCCAGCCCCGGCAGCTGCGCCGCACCATCGGGCTGACCGGCCAGTACGCCTCGGTGGACGAGAAGCTCTCCGGCCGCGAGAACCTCTACATGATCGGCCGGCTGCTGGACCTGTCCCGCAAGGACGCCCGGTCCCGCGCCGACGAGCTGCTGGAGCGGTTCTCCCTGACCGAGGCCGCGAAGAAGGCCGTGATGAACTACTCCGGCGGCATGCGCCGCCGGCTCGACCTGGCCGCCTCGATGATCGGCCGCCCGGCCGTGCTGTACCTGGACGAGCCGACCACCGGTCTGGACCCCCGTACCCGCAACGAGGTGTGGGACGAGGTGCAGCGGATGGTCGCCGAGGGGGCCACCGTGCTGCTCACCACCCAGTACATGGAGGAGGCCGAGCAGCTCGCGAGCGAGCTGACGGTCATCGACCGCGGCAAGGTCATCGCCAACGGCAAGGTGGACGAGCTGAAGGCGCGCGTGGGCGGCCGCACCCTGCGGATCCGGCCCACCGATCCGGCCGATCTGCCGGGCATGGCGCGCGCCCTCGCGGAGACCGGGCTGGACGGCGTGGCCGGTTCCCAGGCCGTCCCGGACGAGGGGGCGCTGCTGGTGCCGATCCTGGCGGACGAGCAGCTGACGGCGGTCGTCGGCCTGCTGGCCGCCCGCGGGTACGGGATCGCCGACATCGGCACGTACCTGCCCAGCCTCGACGAGGTGTTCCTGTCCATCACCGGCCAGAAGCCCACCGCCGAGGACACCCTTTCCACCGAGCAGACCGAGCAGAGCGAGCAGACCGAGGAGGTCGCGGCATGAGCGGCACCGTAACCACGACGAAGCCCACGGCCCCGGCCCCGGCCACGGCCCCCGCGCCCGGCCCGCGGCCGGCCGCGGAGGGCCGGATCGGCCTGCGGGGCAACCTCCGCCACATCAGCGCGCTGGCGCGCCGCAACATGCTCCAGATCAAGCAGGACCCGGAGTCGATGTTCGACGTCCTGTTCATGCCGATCATCTTCACGCTGCTGTTCGTGTTCGTCTTCGGCGGCGCGATCTCCGGCAAGGGCAACCAGGGCGAGTACGTCAACTACGTCGTCCCGGGCCTGATGGCGATGATGGGCATGAACATCGCGATGGGCGTCGGCACCGGCGTCAACGACGACTTCAAGAAGGGCGTGATGGACCGCTTCCGGTCCATGCCGATCGCCCGTTCCTCGGTGCTCATCGCGAAGATCGTCGTCGAGCTGGGCCGGATGATGGTCGCCATCGCGATCCTGCTCGGCATGGGCTTCCTGCTCGGGCTGTCCATCAAGTCCTCGGTGCTGGACCTGTTCCTCGCCATCGGGCTGTCGGCCGTCTTCGGCGCCTCGCTGATGTGGATCTTCATCCTGCTGGGCCTCACCCTGAAGACCGCCCAGGCGGTCCAGGGCATGGCGATGCTGGTCCTGATGCCGCTGCAGTTCGGCAGCTCGATCTTCGCCCCGCCGACGACGATGCCGGGCTGGCTGCAGAGCTTCACCGACGTCAACCCGCTGTCGAACCTGGCCGACGCGGCCCGCGCCCTGATCAACGACACCCCGCTGGGGAACTCCGCGTGGATCACGCTGGCCTGGTCGGTGGGTCTGACGGCCGTCACGATGCCGCTGGCCGTCCGCAAGTTCCGCCAGAAGACCTGACCCGGGGCCGGCCGGTCCGTTCGGATCGCGTCCCGGACGGGCCCCGGCCGGGGGACGGTGCCGGATCAGATGAGGGCGGTGGCCTCCTCCAGGGTGAGGCCACCGCCTTCGGCGTACGCGGCCTCGTACCCGGCGTCGCCCAGCGCCGCCCGTGCCAGCTCCTCGGCACGGGCGGCGTCCTCGCGTTCGGTGGTGACCGGGACGTGCGCGGCCGGCAGGTGGGCGTGGTGGGCGCCGAGCAGCCGGGCGCCGTCCTCCGCCCGGCCGGGGCCGCCGGGTGCGGCGAGGGCGACGGCGGCCGTCAGCAGGAACACGGCGGGCAACTGCGGGGCGACCATCAGCGCGAGCGGGTCGTGGGCGACCGGCAGCGCGTCGCGGACGGCGGTCAGCGCCTGCGCGTACCGGCCCTCCTGGTTGTCGAGCCAGGCCGTCGTGGCCAGCTTGAAGACGTCGAAGGCCGCGTAGGCGCCGGAGGCGAACTCCGCGTCCAGCGAGCGGAGCTGGGCCCGGGCCTCGGGGATGCGGCCGGTGCGGCCGAGGATGCCCGCGAGGAAGAGCCGGGCGGCGGGCCCGGCTTCGGTGTCGTGGCCGCCGCCGGTGGCGATGACCTCGGTGAGGATGTCCTCCGCCTCGGCGGCGTGGCCGGTCTCGGCGAGGGTGCCGGCCATCCGTACCCGCAGCACCGTCACCTGGGCCTTGGCGCCGAGGCGTTCGGCGTGCTCGATCGCCGCGCGGTAGTCCCGGGTGGCCAGGGCGTACGAGCCGGTCTTCTCCCGGGCCTCGGCGCGCGCGGACAGCGCCTCGGCGCAGCCCCAGTCGTCGCCGAGGGCGCGGAAGAGGGCGTGGCTCTCGTCGGCGTCGCGGGTGGCGTCGCCGCCGTGCTCGGCGCGGTTGGCGAGGACGTTGGCGCGCAGCTGGAGCGCGGAGGCCAGTTCCCAGTCGTAGCCGAGGGCGCGGGAGGTGGCCACGGTCTCGTCCAGGACGCGTACGAGCGCGCCGGGCGGCCCGGCGATCATCACGGCGTAGATCCAGAGGCCGGCCGGGGGCCGGCAGGTCTGCGGGAGGCCCGGCCGGTAGACGGAGAGGACGGCGTCGACCTGGGCGCGGACCTCGGGGGTGTGCCAGCTGTCACCGCCCTGGTCGCGGGAGGCGAGGCGGACCATCCGGATGCCGCGCCAGGCCTCGGTGCGCAGTTCCCCGGCGTAGGGCGGGGGTGAGTCCACGAGGCGCTCGTGGACGGGGAGGGCGGGGGCGGCGGGCGGGGCGAAGGGGTCGGGGCCGAGGGCGGCGGCGACGTCGGCCCAGTGCCGGGACTCGCCGCGCAGGTCGTGCATGAACCAGTACCAGACGAGGGAGTGGACGAGGCACAGCACCTCGTCGGCCTCGTGGGCGGCGGCCGCGCGGCGCAGGGCGGTACGGAGGTTCTCGTACTCGGTGGTGAGCAGGGTGACGGCGGCGCGCTGGCCGTGGCCGCGGAGCAGGGGTTCGGCGGTGCGGGCGAGTTCGCGGTAGTGGACGAGGTGGCGCCGCTCGGTGGCGGTGCGGTCGGTGCCGGTGAGCCGTTCGGTGGCGTACTCGGCGACGGTTTCGAGGAGCCGGTAGCGCATGCCGCCCGTGGTGTCATCGGGCTCGGCGACGACGAGGGACTTGTCGACGAGGGACCCGATGACGTCGGTGACATCGGTGACGTCGGCGACGTCGAGGGGGGCGCCCGGTCGCGGCTCGGCGCAGACGGCTTCGGCGGCGGCCAGGTCGCAGCCGCCGGCGAAGACGGACAGCCGGGCGAGGACGGCCCGTTCGGCGGTGTCGAGGAGGTCCCAGGACCAGTCGACCACGGCCCGCAGGGTCTGCTGACGGGGCAGAACGGTACGGGCGCCGCCGGTCAGGAGACGGAAGCGGTCGTCCAGCCGGTCGGCGATCTGACGCGGGGTGAGCAGCCGCAGCCGGGCGGCGGCCAGCTCGATGGCGAGCGGCAGACCGTCCAGACGGCGGCAGATCTCCACGGCGGCGCCCGGGTCGGCGCTGACGCTGAACCCGGGGCGGGCGGCGGCCCCGCGGTCGTCGAGGAGCCGGAGCGCGACGGCGTCGGGCAGCGGGTCCACGGGACGTACGAACTCGCCCGGCACGCCCAGGGGTTCGCGGCTGGTGGCCAGGATCTGCACGCCGGGGCAGTGGGTGAGGAGGCGTTCGGCGAGTTCGGCGGCGGCGCCGACGACGTGCTCGCAGTTGTCGAGGAGCAGCAGGAGCCGGCGGCGGGCGCAGTGTTCGGCGAGCCGGGCGAGCGGGGTCTCGCCGGGGCGCTCGGTGAGGGCGCGCAGTTCCTCGGAGGCGGCGCCGCGCAGCTTCGTCTCGCGGGCGCCGAGTGCGGCGAGGGTCGCTTCGGCGACGTCCTCGGGGTCGTCCACGGGCGCCAGCTCGACGAGCCACACCCCGTCGGGCCAGGCGTCGCGCCCGGCGGCGTGCCGCTCGGCCGCCTCCTGGGACAGCCGCGTCTTCCCGGCCCCGCCGGGCCCGAGCAGCGTGACGAGCCGCGCCCGCGCGAGGTCCTCCCCGAGCACCCGGATGTCCTCGTCCCGCCCCACGAAGGAGGTCAACCGCACCCGAAGGTTCCCGGGCCCATCGGCATGCCCCGACACCGACACCGACGCCCCGCCCGGATACCCCGATCCCGCCGGACCGCCGGCCCCGAACTCCGCGGCGGGCGAAGCCGGGGCCGCGGGACCGGGGCGCGGCGGCATCGAAAGCGCCGCAGCACCGGCCGCCGGGGCCGCAACCCCCGAACCCGTAGCGACGGAAACCGGGCCCGGACCCGAGGCCGCCGGATCCGGACCCAGAGCCGCCGGATCCGGGAACTCCCCGGGCACCACAGCACCGGAACCCACCGCACGGAGGGCCGCGCTCGGCGCCCCCGGGGCAGGGGCCGGGGCTGGGGCGGGGGCGACCGGATCAGGACCCGCCGGGCCGGAAGCCGGCGCGGCCGAGATGCCCGGATCCCCGGACACGGCTGCGCCCGGAGGCGTCGGACCGGGCGCGGGGGCGGCCAAGGGCGTCGAAGCGGACGTGGCTGCCGCCGGGAGCGTCGAGCCGGGCGCGCCCGGAGGTGGGGGCATCGAGCCGGGGGCCGCCGGGGCGGAGGGCGCCGCAGCCGGACCCGGGGCGGCCGGGGGTGTCGAGCCGGGATCGGTCGGGGGCAGGGACGTCGAGCCGGGACCGGCCAGGGACGGGGGCGTCGGGGCGGAGGGCAGCGCCGCCGGGCCGGGGGTCGTCGGGGGCCAGGGGTCGGGCGTGGGGGCCGCCGGGGGCGTCGAGCCGGCTGTGGCCGGGGGCGGCGGCGGGGTGAGGAGTTCCGTGTGGAGGGTGCGGAGGTGGGGGCCCGGGGTGGTGCCCAGGCGGGCTGCCAGGTCGCGGCGGACGGCTTCGTAAGCGGCCAGCGCCTCCGCCGGGCGGCCGACCGCACGCAGGGCCTGGATCCGCAGCACCTGCAAGGGCTCGTCCAGGGGCCGGCGCGCGCACAGTTCGGCCAGCTCCGGCAGGGCCTGTTCCGCTTCGCCCAGGGCCAGGGCCGCGCCCAGCCGGCCCCGGCGCGCGTCCATCCGTACGGCTTCCCAGCGGGCGGACTCCGCGCCCGCCTCCGGCAGGGAGACCAGCGCCGGGCCCCGCCACAGCGCGAGGGCCTCGTCGTACAGGGCTGCCGCCCGGGCCGGGTCCGCCGTGCGGGAGGCGTCCCGGACGAGGCGCTCGAAGCGGTACGCGTCCACGTCCTCCCGCTCCGCCACCAGCAGGTAGCCGCCCTCGACGGAGCGCAGGGCCGGGTGCCCCAGCGCCCGGCGCAGCCGCCCCACCAGCGCCTGGAGCGCGGGCACCGCCTCGGCGGGCGGGTCCGCGTCCCAGACCTCGGCGACGAGCAGTCCGGCCGGCACCGCCCGCCCGGGCCGCAGGGCGAGGGCGGTCAACAGCGCGCGCAGGCGGGCGCCGCCGACGGCGACGGGGCTCCCGTCGTCGCGGCTGGCCTGGGTGGTGCCGAGGATCGCGTACCGCACCGGCCCATTGTCGCCGCCCCCGCGCCCCGGCCCGAACGGGCACCGGGATAGGTTTCGCCGCATGGGTCATCTGGGTCAC
Organism: Streptomyces sp. NPDC102258; assembly: GCF_055584685.1. Classification (NCBI taxonomy): domain Bacteria; kingdom Bacillati; phylum Actinomycetota; class Actinomycetes; order Kitasatosporales; family Streptomycetaceae; genus Streptomyces; species Streptomyces sp. NPDC102258. The sequence continues at coordinate 69,378 of NZ_JBVJLO010000010.1, read as the reverse complement.
CACCACGGCAGCCGCGGCGAGCGGCGGGTCAGCTCCGTATTCCTCGGCATCGTCGCCGTCATGGCGGTCACCGGCTGGGCGGTGTGGACCGATTACGCCTCCAGCCCGGGGCTGGCGGTGTTCCTGTTCGTCACCTCGGCGTGGGTCGTCTCCCTCTGTCTGCACGAGTACGCGCACGCCCGCACCGCCCTGCACGGCGGCGATCACACGGTCGGCGCGAAGGGCTACCTGACCCTGAACCCGCTGAAGTACACGCACGCGCTGCTCAGCATCGTGCTGCCGGTGGTCTTCGTGATCCTGGGCGGTCTGGGCCTGCCCGGCGGGGCGGTGTACATCGAGCGGGAGCGGATCCACGGACGCTGGAAGCACAGCCTGGTCTCGGCGGCGGGCCCGCTGACCAACGTCGTCTTCGCGGTGGTCTGCACGGCGCCGTTCTGGCTGGACGCCCTCGACGGGGTCCCCCTCGGCTTCCGCTTCGCGCTCGCGTTCCTGGCGCTGCTCCAGGTGTCGGCGGCGATCCTGAACTTCCTGCCGGTCCCGGGTCTGGACGGCTACGGGGTGATCGAGCCCTGGCTCTCGCACCGGGTCCGGCGCGAGCTGGCACCGCTGGCGCCCTTCGCCCTGATCGGGGTGTTCGCGCTGCTGTGGATCCCGGCGGTGAACGCGTTCTTCTTCGGCGTGGTGGACGGCGTCCTCAGCGGGCTGGGCGTCTCCGACCTGGAGACGTACTGCGGCCACGACCTGTACCGCTTCTGGCAGGACTCGGACGGCTACTGCGCCCTCTCCGGCAACTGACCCGCGCCGCCCGGGCCGCTCCGGGCGGCCTAGCCCGCGGTCCGCTGCTTCTCGGCGCGGGCCTTGCGCACGTAGAACCAGGCCATGTTGGACGTCAGGCCGGCCAGCAGCACCCAGACGATGCCGAGGAAGCTGCCCTCCACGAAGGCGACCACGGCGGCGGCCACGGCGAGGACGCAGACGACAACGGCGAACACGGCAAGGCGGGGCATCGGGCACAGCTCCTCGGCGACACGGGACGGGGGTCGAGCCCCTCCAGTGTCCCCCATCCCCGAGGGCGGCCTTTTCCGCCTTCGCCTGATTCCGGGCATCGCGTCCGGTTACGGTTCGTCCGGGGCTCGCCGTACACGTCGGGCGAGAGCACGAAGACCCCGGCCGCCGCTGCGTACGACGGCCGGCACATGGGGGGGGAACGAAGATGCGGGAAATCGGGAAGGGCGCGAACGTCAGCCTGACCGCGCTGAGCGAGGACGCGGGCGCGGTCGTCGTGAGCCTGAGCTGGACCAGCGCCTCGGGCGCCGGTGACGCGGACGTCTCCGTCCTGCTGCTGGACGAGAACGGCAAGGTCCGGGACGAGAACGACTTCTACTTCTACAACCACCCGGCCGCCGACGACGGCAGCGTGCAGCTGCTGGGCAAGACGCCGACGGAGAACGGTGACGAGGACCGCATCGGGCTCGACCTGACGGCGGTCCCGGCGGGCGTGGCCCGGATCGTGGTGGCGGCCAGTCAGTACGACGGCGCGCGGTTCGGGGACCTGGACGACCTGCGGATGACGGTCGCGGACCGCTCCGGGGTGCCGCTGGTCGGGTTCTCGATCGAGGACGCGGGGGTGGAGACCGCGTTCATCTTCGGGGAGCTCTACCGGCGCGGCGAGGAGTGGAAGTTCCGCGCCGTGGGCCAGGGGTACGAGACCGGGCTCGCCGGGCTCGCGACCGACTTCGGCATCGTGGTGCTGGAGGACGGCGAGGAGGCCGAGGGCGCCGAGGGGACTCCGGGGACGGAAGGGCCCCTCGGAGCCGAGGGGGTTCCGGGAGCCGGGGGGACCGACGCGACCGTGAAGACCCTGGGCGGCGGGGGCTCGGCCCCGGGCGGGGATCCGGAATCCGCCCCCGCGGCCGTCGCCGGGCAGGGCGGTGGACCCGCCCCGGAGGCCGGGCCGGCGGAGCCCGTCGTACCGGCGCAGGGCCGCGCCAGAGGTCCCCGTACGACCAGGAAGAAGGTCACCCTCCCCAAGGTGCCCGGGAAGTCCCTCGCCGAGAACGACTCCTGGCGCCCGGCGCGGCTCTTCCCGGTCCCCTCCCTGAAGAGCGACAAGGAACGCGAGGTCCGCTCGACCTCCGTCCTGCTGTCGGTCATGGCACAGGTTCCGGAACTGGGCCGTCGTCTCACGGCGGGGTTCGGCGCGCCCTCGGGGCGGATGCAGACCTTCACCGAGGTGTCGCTGCCCCACGGCGAGAGCCCGCGGCGCCCGGACGGTGTGATCCGGATCGACCGGGCGGGCAAGCTGTGGACGGCCCTGGTCGAGACGAAGACGAACGGCAACGCGCTGCGGGCCGAGCAGGTCCAGGAGTACGTGGACATCGCCACCCGGCGCGGCTACGAAGCCGTGATCACCCTTTCCAATGACGTGGCCCTCGAAGGCGTCCCGATGGTCGAGGTCAAGATCGACGGTCGACGCCGGCACAAGGTGAGCCTGTGGCACCTGTCGTGGGCGGAGGTGGCCCACCAGGCGCAGATGCTGATCCGCCACGAGGGGGTCGCCAACGCCGCCCACGCCTGGCTGCTCCAGGAGCTCCTGGAGTACCTCCAGCACGAAAACTCCGGCTGCCACGGCTTCCAGAACATGGGGCCCGCCTGGGTCCCCGTACGCAAGGGCATCGAGGACGAGACCCTGTGCGCCGGTGATCCGCGTGCCGTGGAGGTGGTGGAGAGCTGGGAGCGGCTCATCCGGCAGGTGTGCCTTCGCCTGGGCGGAGAGCTGGGGCAGAAGGCGCTGCCGGTGCAGCGGGCGCGGCGGGCCAGCGATCCCCTGGAGCGGCGGGCGGCCGCGGGCGAGGCGCTGTGCGCGGACGGCAAGCTGGTGGCGGAGCTGCGGATCGACGGGACGAGCCGGGTGATAGCGGTGACGGCCGACCTGCGGACGGCGAAGGTCCGCACCTCGGTGGAGATCCCGGCGCCCGCGGGCTCCTACCCCCTGTCCACGGCGAAGCGACTGCTGCGGCTGCTGGCCGAGGCGCCCGCCGACCTGCACGTGGAGAGCCTCGTCGAGGGGACGAACGGGCCGCGCGGGACGCTGGAGCGGCTGCGGCCGGAGCCGGGCGACCTGCTGCCCAAGGACGGTGCGCAGCTCACCGGGTTCCGGCTGACCCTGGTCAAGGGGATGGGCAACACGCGGGGCAGCGCCGAGTCGGGGTTCATCCGCAGCGTGGACGACGCCGTGGAGCGCTTCTACCACGGGGTGGTCGCGCACTTGGGCGCCGCCGACCGCCCGCGCGCGAACGGCGCCCGGCGGGGCTGACCGGGTGGGGGCCCCGCGCCGGGGCCCCCGTCGGGATCAGACGTCGGTGAGGCGGAGGCCGGCGTGGGCCTTGTAGCGGCGGTTCGTGGAGATCAGGTTGGCGACCATGGCCTCGACCTGGTGGGCGTTGCGCAGGCGGCCCGCGAAGACGCCGCGCATGCCGCGGATGCGGGCCGCGAGCGCCTGGACGAGGTCGGTGTCGGCGCGGGACTCACCGAGGACCATCACGTCGGTGTCGATCTCCTCGACGCCCTCGTCCTGGAGGAGGACGGCGGAGAGGTGGTGGAAGGCGGCGGTGACGCGGGAGTCCGGGAGCAGCGCGGCGGCCTGCTGGGCGGCGCTGCCCTCCTCGACGTGGAGGGCGTAGGCGCCCTGCTTGTCGAAGCCGAGCGGGTTGACGCAGTCGACGACGAGCTTGCCGGCGAGGTCCGCGCGCAGCGCTTCGAGGGTCTTGGCGTGGCCTTCCCAGGGCACGGCGATGATCACGATGTCGCTGCGGCGGGCGCACTCGGCGTTGTCCGCGCCCTCGACGCCGAGGCCCAGCTCGTCGGCGGCGGTCCGCGCGCGGTCGGCGGCGCGGGAGCCGATGATCACCTTCTGGCCGGCCCGGGCGAGCCGGTAGGCGAGGCCGCGGCCCTGGTCGCCGGTGCCGCCGAGGACGCCGACGACCAGGCCGGAGACGTCCGGGAGGTCCCAGGGGTCCTTGGCGGGCGGCTTCTGCGTGCTGTCTGAGGAAGTCATGGGGGCGAGAGTACTGCCGCGCACCTGACGGTCGAAGGAATGAGCCGGACGGGTGACGCCGCCGATCGGGCCCCCGGGGGCGCCCCCGGTGCGGCAGGATGCGGCCATGGACGCCGTGAGGGTGGCGCTGCTGCGCGAGGTGCTCGCCGGGACGCACTGGCCGGGTGAGGCGCGGAGGTTCGCCGGGGCGCTGCGCCGGTCGGTGGTGCCCTCCCCCGGCGCCGGGCGGCTGCTGCTGGTGGGGACCGAACAGTACGAGCCCTGGCACCTGGCGGCGCACCTGGTGGACGAGGCCGCCTGGTCGGGGCTGCCGGAGCTGGCGCCGACGCTGGTGCGCCACCGGGTGCGGCCGGGCGGGCCCCCGCACCTGTCGGTCGGGCTGAGCCGGCTGGCGGCGGCCCGGCGCGGGCACACGCTGCTGGTGGTGGCGCCGGAGCGGCCGGGCGGCGGACTGCTGGAGCGGGTGCACGATGCCCGGCGCGCGGGGGCGACCGTACTGTCCCTGGACGGCGGGGACCCGGATCTCGGCACGCTGGCGCACGAGGCGCTGTCGGTGCCCGCCGCCACCGCCGAGCTGGACCTGGACACGGTGCAGCACCTGGTCAGCGCGGCGGCCGGGGAGAACGGCCTGCCGGCCCAGCGGGCGCCGCGGCGCTTGCGGGACCGGCTGGCGCGGCTGGCCGACCAGCTGACCGCGCCGCCGCCCAGCCGCTGGTGACGGCGGCGCGAGGCCGGGCCTAGGGGGCCGTGCCCTCTTCTTCCTCGCGGGCCTTGTCGTTCCAGTGGGGGTCGTTCTGCCATTCGAGGTTGCGCTCCTGCGCCGTCTCCATGGCGCGGCTCGCCTCGGCGGGCGTGTCGTAGGGGCCGAAACGGTCCTTGGCCGGACAGTCCGGACCCTCTTCGACCTTCTTGTGAACCAGGCAGTAGTACCACTCGCCCGGCTTGCCCACCTGTCGCTTCTTGAACAGGGCCATCGTCGGCTCCTTCCTCTGTCGCCATGCTGCCCCATACCCGCTGGATACACTCGCTTGCATGTCTGGCCAGTCGCTGCTCGTACCAGGCGAGCTCTCTCCCGTCCGTTCCGTTCCCGGAAACATCCGCCGGCCCGAGTACGTGGGCAAGCCCATGCCCACGCCGTACACCGGACCGGAGGTGCAGTCGGCCGAGACCATCGAGGCGATGCGCATCGCCGGCCGCATCGCCGCCCAGGCGATGGAGGAGGCCGCCAAGCACATCGTCCCGGGGGTGACCACCGACGAGCTGGACCGGATCGCGCACGAGTACATGTGCGACCACGGTGCCTACCCGTCGACGCTGGGGTACCGGGGCTTCCCCAAGTCCCTGTGTTCCTCGCTCAACGAGGTCATCTGCCACGGGATCCCCGACTCGACCGTCCTCAGGGACGGCGACATCGTGAACCTCGACGTGACCGCGTACATCGGCGGGGTGCACGGCGACAACAACGCCACGTACCTGTGCGGCGAGGTGGACGAGGAGTCGCGGCTGCTCGTGGAGCGCACCCGCGAGGCGCTGAACCGGGCGATCAAGGCGGTCAAGCCGGGCCGGCAGATCAATGTGATCGGCCGGGTCATCGAGTCGTACGCGAAGCGCTTCGGCTACGGCGTCGTCCGGGACTTCACGGGGCACGGCATCAACAGCTCGTTCCACTCCGGGCTGATCGTCCCGCACTACGACAGCCCGCACGCCACCACCGTCATCGAGCCGGGCATGACCTTCACGATCGAGCCGATGCTGACGCTGGGCACCCACGAGTACGACATGTGGGAGGACGGCTGGACGGTCGTCACCAAGGACCGCAAGCGCACCGCGCAGTTCGAGCACACGCTGGTGGTGACCGACACGGGGGCGGAGATCCTGACCCTCCCCTAGCGGGACCGGGCGGCGGCGGGCACCCGCGTTTTACCGACAGGACGTCGGGAACACATTGACTCGGGCCCGCCCCGGCAGGAGTATCGGGTCGTGGCGGCGCCGCGCCGCCACGCCCGTTTTCCTCTTCCCCGGAGGTCCGTCTTGGACGCCTTCTCCACGGCCATCCGTGTCGCCTCGCACGAGCAGCACACCGAGGCCGAGACCTCCACCTTCATGAGCGACCTGCTCGGCGGCCGGCTCGGAATCGACGCGTACACCCGCTACACCGAGCAGCTGTGGTTCGTGTACCGGGCGCTGGAGGACGCGGCCGACGCGCTGCGCGACGACCCCGTCGCGGGGCCGTTCATCCGGCCCGAGCTGATGCGCGTCGCGGAGATCGAGCGGGACCTCGCCCACCTGACCGGCCCCGACTGGCGGGAGTCGGCCGTGGCGCTGCCCGCGACCGCGGCGTACGCCGCCCGGGTGGCCGAGTGCGCGGCCTCCTGGCCGGGCGGGTACGTCGCCCACCACTACACCCGCTACCTCGGCGACCTCTCCGGCGGCCAGATCATCCGGGACAAGGCGGAGCGCACCTGGGGCTTCGCGCGCAAGGGCGACGGGGTGCGGTTCTACGTCTTCGCGGACATCTCCAACCCGGCCGCCTTCAAGCGGGACTACCGCGAGCTGCTCGACGCGATCGCGGCGGACGACCTGGAGAAGCAGCGCATCATCGACGAGTGCAAGCGCGCCTTCGACTTCAACGGCGCGGTCTTCCGCGAGCTGGGCGAGGCGTTCCCGCTCAGCGCGTAGGGCGGCCGCGTTTCGCGCGGAGTGGTCTTACGAGGCGAAGCGGACCCGGCCGCCGACCTCGACGGTGCCGTCGGGACCCGGGGCGGTGAGGAGCTGCGAGCCGGCGCCCTGGGTGATGTTGAGGGCGCGGTTCAGCTGGGCCGTCAGCAGGATCGCGGCCGAGCCGGTGGCCTCGTCCTCGGTGACGGCCCCGTCCGGGCGGCGCGGGAAGCCCCGGGCGCGGATCCGGCCGGCGGCCTCGTCCTCCCAGGCCCACGCGTACAGCCAGCCCTCGCCCGGCGGCGGGGCGGGCAGCGCCTCGACCTCGGCGGCGCTCGCGTACTGCTCGGCGCGCTTGCCGGTCACCCACTCGGGGCGGGCCGTGATCCAGGTGAACTCCCCGTCGCAGCGGGCCCATACGGACCCGGCGGGCGGCTGGAGCTCCTCGATGTCGAGCAGCCAGGCGACGCCGACGAGCGGGTGCCCCGCGAAGGACATCCGGGTGCCGGGCGTGCGGATGTCGACGACCCCGCGCTCGGGGTCGTCGACGAACACCGTTTCGCTGTACCCCAGTTCGGCGGCGAGGGCCTGCCGGTCCGCGTCATCCGGGCAGGTCCGGCCGTCGCGGACGACTCCGAGCAGGTTGCCGAAGCGGCCGTCGCCCGCGCAGAAGACCCTGAGGACATCGAGATCGTTCACGCGCGCATTCAAGCACGGGCCGGTCGCGGGCACGCGGCTTGACCAGCGCTTGACCCTGGCTTGGGCTGCCCATGGGGGCGTCGTGACGGCCTCGTGTCCGGGCCCGGAACGTGAGAGCTGAATCACTGGCCGGGTGGGTATTGCTGAGGTAAGCCTCGGTTAAGTTAGGTCCGCCTCACTACCTGGTGTCCACCCAGCCTCCACCTCGCAGGAGCCCTTATGCGCCCCGCCCGTCCCACCGTTCTGACCGCGGTCGCCGCCGTCGTCGCCCTCACCGCCGTCACCGGCTGCGCGGAGAAGAGCGGCCAGGGCGGCGACGGCGCGATCCACGTGAACGCGACGGACAGCGCCTGCGAGCTCTCCACGACCGGGTTCCCGGCCGGCAAGGTCTCCATAGAGGTCGAGAACAAGGGCTCCAAGGTCACCGAGCTGTACGTGCTCTTCCCCGACGACCGCATCGTCGCCGAGCGCGAGAACATCGGCCCCGGCACCAAGGCCACCATCACCGCCGAGATCAAGGCGGGCGACTACGTCTTCGCCTGCAAGCCCGGCATGACGGGTGACGGCATCCGCACCAAGGTCAAGGTCACCGGCAAGGGCGGCGACGCCAAGCGCGACCCCCGGCTGGACGCCGCGGTCGCCGCGTACCGCAAGTACGTGCAGGAGCAGGCCGACGAGACCCTCCCGCAGGTGAAGACCTTCACCGACGCCGTCCGCGCCGGTGACGTCGAGGGCGCCAAGAAGGCCTTCGCGCCCTCGCGCACCGGCTGGGAGCGCACCGAGCCGGTCGCCGAGTCCTTCGGCGACATCGACCCGAAGACCGACACCCGCGAGGACGGCCTGGAGCCCGGCCAGCAGTGGACCGGCTGGCACCGCCTGGAGAAGGCCCTGTGGGCCGACAACAAGATCGGTGACGAGGAGAAGACCCTCGCCACGCAGCTGGACACCGACCTCACGGACTGGCAGAAGCGCGTCGGCACGGCGGAGATCACCCCCACCTCGATGGCCAACGGCGCCAAGGAGCTCCTCGACGAGGTCGCCACCGGCAAGGTCACCGGCGAGGAGGACCGCTACGCCCACACCGACCTGGACGACTTCAAGGCCAACGTCGAGGGCGCCCAGAAGGCGTACGAGCTCCTCAAGCCGGTCGCGGCGAAGAACGACGCGGCCCTGGTGACGGAGCTGGACAAGCAGTTCGCCGCGCTCGACACGCTGCTGGAGAAGTACCGCACCGCCCCGGGGGCCACCGGCTTCATCTCGTATGACAAGGTCGGCGAGACCGACCGCAAGCAGTTCTCCGACAGCGTGAACGCCCTGGCGGAGCCGCTGTCGAAGCTCGCCGCCGCGGTCGCCAAGTAGTGCGGGCCCCAGGAAGGCGGGAGCGACGATGACCGAGCAGACCAACCAGGAGCCCGGGGGCGCCGACGGCACCCCGGCCGCCGCCGCGCCCTCGCGGCGCTCCGTGCTGGGCTGGGGCGGAGCCGGCCTCGCGCTCGGGGCCGCCGCCGCGGGCGGCGCGGTCGCCGCGTTCAACGGGGGCTCCGGCCTCGCCCCGGCGGCCTCCGCCGGGACGGCCGTGCCCTTCCACGGCGAGCACCAGGCGGGCATCGCCACCGCCGTCCAGGACCGGCTGCACTTCGCGGCGTTCGACGTGAAGACGAAGGACCGGGCCGAACTGGTCCAGCTCCTCAAGGACTGGACCGAGGCGGCCCGCCGGATGACGGCCGGACAGCCCGTCGGCGAGGGCGGCTTCGGCGGCCTGCCCGAGGCGCCGCCGGACGACACCGGCGAGGCGCTCGGCCTGCCGGCCTCCCGGCTCACCCTGACCGTCGGCTTCGGCCCGGGGCTCTTCGCCAGGGACCGCTTCGGCCTGGAGGGCAAGCGCCCCGAGGCCCTGGTGGACCTGGAGGCCTTCCCCGGCGACAACCTGGACCCGGCCCGCTCCGGCGGCGACCTGTGCGTCCAGGCCTGCGCCGACGACCCGCAGGTCGCGGTGCACGCCATCCGCCAGCTGGCCCGCATCGGCTTCGGCAAGGTCGCCGTGCGCTGGTCGCAGCTCGGCTTCGGCAAGACCTCCTCCACCACCCCGGACGCCCAGACCCCGCGCAACATGATGGGCTTCAAGGACGGCACCCGGAACATCCCCGGCACCGACACCGCGGCCCTGGACCAGCACGTGTGGGTCGGCGCGAACGACGGCGGCGGCTGGCTGACCGGCGGCTCGTACCTGGTCGCCCGCCGCATCCGGATGCACATCGAGACCTGGGACCGGACCTCCCTCCAGGAGCAGGAGGACGTCTTCGGCCGCGACAAGGGCGAAGGCGCCCCCGTCGGCCGGTCCAAGGAGCGCGACGAGCCCTTCCTGAAGGCGATGAAGCCGGACGCGCACGTACGCCTCGCACACCCGGACTCCAACGACGGGGCGCGGATCCTGCGCCGCGGCTACTCCTTCACCGACGGTACGGACGGCCTCGGCCGGCTCGACGCGGGGCTGTTCTTCCTCGCCTACCAGCGGGACGTCCGCAAGGGCTTCGTGCCCGTCCAGCGGCGGCTCGCCAAGAACGACGCGCTCAACGAATACATCCAGCACGTGGGTTCGGCCGTCTTCGCCGTCCCGCCGGGCGTCCGCGACAAGGACGACTGGTGGGGCCGGACGCTGTTCGCGTAGTCCCCGCCGGAGAGGAACACCGCCGTGTTCGGCAACTATCTGATCGGCCTGCGCGAGGGCCTGGAAGCCAGTCTCGTCGTCTGCATCCTCATCGCCTACCTGGTGAAGACGGACAACCGGGCCGCCCTGCGTCCCGTGTGGACGGGCATCGCCATCGCCTGCGGTCTCTCGCTCACGTTCGGCGCCCTGCTCACCTTCGGGACGCAGGAGCTGACCTTCGAGGCGCAGGAGGCGCTGGGCGGCAGCCTGTCCGTCCTCTCGGTCGGCCTGGTGACCTGGATGGTCTTCTGGATGAAGAAGACCGCCCGGCACCTGAAGGGCGAGCTGGAGGGCAAGCTCGACGCGGCGCTCGCCATGGGCACCGGCGCCCTCGTGGCCACCGCGTTCCTGGCGGTGGGCCGTGAGGGCCTGGAGACGGCGCTGTTCGTGTGGGCCTCGGTCCGGGCGAGCGGCGAGGGCTCCTCGGCGCCGCTGATCGGGGTGCTGCTGGGCATCGCGTCGGCGATCGTGCTGGGCTGGCTCTTCTACCGGGGCGCCGTACGGATCAACCTGGCGAAGTTCTTCCGGTGGACCGGCGGCATGCTGGTGATCGTCGCCGCGGGCGTGCTCGCGTACGGGGTCCACGACCTCCAGGAGGCCGGGTTCGTCGGCGGCCTCCAGGACAAGGCGTTCGACATCAGCGGCGCCGTCCCGCCGGACAGCTGGTACGGGGTCCTCCTCAAGGGCGTGCTCAACTTCCAGCCCGACCCGACGGTCTGCCAGCTCGTGGTGTGGGCCCTGTACCTGGTGGTCGTGCTGGCGCTGTTCCTGGCCCCGGCCCGCCTGGGCCGCGGGTCCGGCGCCCCGGCCGCGGAGAAGCAGTCCGCGGGGGCCCCGTCGCGCGGCTGACGCCCCGCACCCGCCGTCCGTCGCCCGGCCGCGTCCCCTCCCGAGGGGGTTGCGGCCGGGCGTCGCGCGTTGCGGGGGCTCACCAGAGCCGGTCGACGCTGCCCGGGTGGAGCGGGATCCGGGCCCCCGTCAGGGCGGCGCGGTCGGCGGCGGCTTCCGGGTCCGGGGCGAAGAACGCCGCCAGCACCTCCTTGTCGAAGCCGGGGCCGTCGGTGGCCAGCGGCTCGGCGGGAGTGCCGCCGACCAGGACCGTGCCGGGGAGCCGCTCGAAGCCGGCCGCCGTGTAGAACGGCGCCAGCGGCCGGTCACAGCTGAACAGGGCCAGGTCCACCGCCGGGTCGGCGGCCAGGGCGGCCCGGGCCCCGGCCACCAGCCGGCCGCCGAGGCCCCGGCCGCGCAGCCCGGGCCGGGTCACCACCGCGCTGAGCCCGGCGGCCCGCCGGGCACGGCCCGCGCCGCCGGGGATCTCCTTGTACAGCAGGGCCAGCGAGGCCCCGACCGTCCCGGCGTCGTCCACCAGCAGCAGCGCCCGCGGCCGCAGCGCCGGGTCGTGCCCGGGCGCGCTGCCGGGCCACACCTGCGCCTCGATGGCGCCGATCTGCGCGGCGAGCTGCGCGGGCAGGTCCTCCTGCGCGTACGCGAGCAGCCGCATCAGGGGATCCGGACGGCCGCGCCGCCGACCCGGACGCGGGGGTCGCCCGCCCGCAGCTCCACCGTCAGGACGCCGGGGCGGCCCATGTCCTCGCCCTGGTGGAGGGTGAGCACGGCCGCGTCCGGGACCAGGCCCAGCTCCCGCGCGTACGCCCCGAAGGCGGCCGCGGCGGCTCCGGTGGCGGGGTCCTCGACGACGCCGCCGACCGGGAAGGGGTCGCGTACGTGGAAGAGCTCCGGCCCGGCCCGCCACACGAGCTGGACGGTGGTGAGGTCCAGGCGCCGCATCAGCGCCTCCAGCCGGCCGAAGTCGTAGTCGAGGTCGGCGAGCCGCTCCCGGCTCCCGGCGCCGAGCACCAGGTGCCGGGCCCCCGCGAAGGCGATGCGCGGCGGGAAGGCGGCGTCCAGACCGGCGGCGGGCCAGCCGAGCGCGGCCAGGGCCTCGGCGAGGTCGGCGGGGGCGATGTCCTCGGTGTGCGGGGCGACGCTGGTCAGGGTGGCGCGCAGGACGCCGTCGTCCTCGGCCACCGTGACCGGTACGGGGCCGACCGGGGTCGCGAAGAGCAGCTCGCCGGGGCCGATCCGCTCGGCCAGCGCCACGGAGGCGGCGACGGTGGCGTGCCCGCAGAAGCTGACCTCCGCCTTGGGGCTGAAGAACCGCAGGGTGAAGGCCCGTCCGGGCGCGCCGCCGAGGTCCGCGGGCGGGGCGGTGAGGAAGGCGGTCTCGCTGTAGCCCAGTTCGGCGGCGAGGGCGAGCATCGCGGCGTCGTCCAGGGCGGCCGCGTCGAGGACGACCCCGGCGGGGTTGCCGCCCTCGGGGTCGCGGGAGAAGGCGGTGTAGCGCAGTACGTCGGAGTGGATCTTGATCGTCATGCCCACCACAACCGAGGTGTCGTGCGGGGCATTCCCCCGGCCCCTGCCGACCCCCGGCCCCGCCCTCGGCCCCGCCCTCCGCCCGGCCCTCAGCCCCGCCCGATGTACGGCATCGCCGTGGCCATCACCGTCGCGAACTGGACGTTGGCCTCCAGCGGCAGCTCCGCCATGTGCACCACCGTCCGCGCGACGTCGGCGGCGTCCATCACCGGCTCGACCGCGAGCTCCCCGTTCGCCTGGAGGATCCCGGTCCGCATCCGCTCCGTCATCTCGGTGGCCGCGTTGCCGATGTCGATCTGGCCGCAGGCGATCCGGTACGGGCGCCCGTCCAGCGACAGGGACTTCGTCAGGCCCGTCATGGCGTGCTTGGTCGCGGTGTAGGCGATCGAGTGCGGGCGGGGCACGTGGGCCGAGATGGAGCCGTTGTTGATGATCCGGCCGCCCTGCGGGTCCTGGTCCTTCATCATCCGGAACGCGGCCTGCGCGCAGAGGAAGGACCCGGTCAGGTTGACGTCGACGACCTGCCGCCAGGCCTCGGGGGTGAGGTCCTCCAGCGCGACCCCGGCCGGGCCGAAGGTGCCCGCGTTGTTGAAGAGCAGGCCGAGCCGTCCGTAGCGCTCGCGGACGGCGGCGAAGAGCGCGGTCACGTCGTCCGCGTCGCTCACGTCGGCCCGTACGGGCATGACGTCCGCGCCCGGGCCGGCGGCCGCGGCGGTCTCCTCCAGCGGCCCGGTCCGGCGGCCGGCCACGGCCACCGACCAGCCGGCCCCGGCGAGGGCGAGGGCCACGGCACGGCCGATCCCGGAGCCGGCCCCCGTCACGACAGCGATCTTCTTCAGGCGAGCGTTCATGGGGCCGCAGGGTACGTCACGGCGCCGATCCGTCCCCGGGCGTTCCGACAGCTGAGAGCATGGGTCGGTCAGGGGTGCGTAAGAGCAGATGAGATGACTGGAGATCCGATGTCGGAGAGAGGCCCTTCGACGGCCCCCGCACAGGGCCCCACGCCCGAACCCCCCTCCCCTTCCGCCACCACCGCCGCCCCGGCGCCGCACCCGGCCGTCCCCTTGACGGCCGCGCGCCGCACCGGCCTGCTCGTCACCTTCGTCCTGGGCGGCCTCACCGCCCTGCCGCCGCTGTCCATGGACATGTACCTGCCGGCGCTGCCGCAGGTCACCGCCGCCCTGCACAGCCCGGCCGCGACCGTCCAGCTCACCCTCACCGCCTGCCTCGCCGGCATGGCGCTCGGCCAGCTCGTCATCGGCCCGATGAGCGACAAGTGGGGGCGCCGACGCCCGCTGCTGGCCGGCATGGCCGTCTACGTCCTGGCCACCGCGATCTGCGCCCTGGCGCCGAGCGCCGAGCTGCTGATCGGCTTCCGGCTGCTCCAGGGCCTGGCCGGCGCGGCCGCGATCGTCATCGCCCGGGCCATCGTCCGCGACCTGTACGACGGGGTCGAAATGGCCCGCTTCTTCTCCACGCTCATGCTCATATCCGGCGCCGCCCCGATCGTCGCCCCGCTCATCGGCGGCCAGGTGCTGCGCTTCGCGGACTGGCGGGGGGTCTTCGTCGTGCTCACCGCCGTCGGCCTCGCGCTGACCCTGGTGGTCTGGCGCGCGCTCGGGGAGACGCTGCCGCCCGAGCGGCGGCACACCGGCGGGGTGGGCTCCGCGCTGCGGACCATGCGGGGACTGCTGGGCGACCGGGTCTTCGCCGGGTACACCCTGGCGGGCGGCTTCGCCTTCGCCGTGCTCTTCTCGTACATCTCCGCCTCGCCATTCGTGGTGCAGGAGATCTACGGGGCCTCCCCGCAGGCGTTCAGCCTGCTGTTCGGCCTCAACTCGGTCGGCCTGATCGTCATCGGCCAGGTCAACGGCAAGCTGCTGGTCGGCCGGGTCAGCCTCGACAAGGCCCTCGGCGCCGGTCTCGCCGTCATCACCGCGGCGTCCGTGGCCCTGCTGCTGATGTCGAGCGGGGTGTTCGGGGAGGTCGGGCTGGTGCCGGTCGCCGCCGCGCTGTTCGCGCTGATGTCGGCGATGGGCCTGGTGCTGCCGAACACCAACGCGCAGGCGCTGATGCGCACCCCGCACGCCGCCGGCTCGGCGTCCGCGCTGCTGGGCACCTCCTCCTTCCTGGTCGGGGCGGTCGCCTCGCCGCTGGTCGGGATCGCGGGCGAGCGCACGGCGGTGCCGATGGCCGTGGTCCAGCTGAGCTGCTCCCTCCTCGCGGCGGCCTGCTTCCTCGGCATGTGCCGCCCCTGGCGGCCCCGCGAGCCGCAGTCCGCGTAGCGCACCGGACCGGGCGGCGGTCCGGGCGGGACGGCGGCCGGACCGGGCGGCGGTCCGGCCGCCGTAAACTTCGTGGGTGAACGTCAGCGCCCCCACCACCGCCGAGACCCTCCGCAGCGCCCTCGCCGGGCTGCTCGACGGGCTGCCGCCGAAGCAGGCTTCGGCCGCCGTCGAGCGGCTGATCGCCAGCTACCGGGGCGCCACCCCCACCGACACCCCGGTCCTGCGCGACCGCTCCGACGTGGCGGCGTACGCGGCCTACCGGATGCCGGCCACCTTCGAGGCCGTCCGCTCCGCCCTCGCCGGGCTCACCGCAGCCGCGCCGGACTGGATCCCGGGCTCGCACGTGGACGTGGGCGGCGGCACCGGCGCCGCGACCTGGGCGGTCGACGCCACCTGGGACGGTCCCCGGACGACGGCGGTACTGGACTGGGCCGAGCCGGCCCTCGTCCTCGGCCGGGAGCTGGCGGCCCGCTCGCACTCGGCGGCGCTGCGCGGGGCCGCGTGGCGCCGGGCCGTCATCGGCGCCGGGATCAGCCTGCCCGACGCGGACCTGGTGACGGTCTCGTACGTGCTCGGCGAACTGACCCCGCAGGCCCGCCGGGCGGTCGTCGCCGAGGCGGCCCGCGCCGGACAGGCCGTCGTGCTGGTCGAGCCGGGCACCCCGGAGGGCTACCTGCGCGTCCGCGAGGCCCGCGAGCAGCTGATCGAGGCCGGGCTCCGGGTCGCCGCGCCCTGCCCGCACGACGGCGCCTGCCCGATCGAGGTGGGCCAGGACTGGTGCCACTTCTCGGCGCGGGTCAGCCGGTCCTCCCTGCACCGGAAGGTCAAGGGCGGCTCGCTCTCGTACGAGGACGAGAAGTTCAGCTACGTCGCCGCCACCCGGTTCCCGGTGACGCCGGTCCCCTCCCGGATCACGCGGAGGCCGCAGATCCGGAAGGGGCTCGTCCAGCTGGACCTGTGCGGTCCCGAGGGCGAGGGCCTGACGCGGGCCACCGTGACCAAGCGCCACGGCGACCGCTACAAGGCCGCCCGCGACGCGGACTGGGGTCACCCGTGGCCGCCCGCGGAGGCCCCGTAACCACTGCGCGCGTCCGGGCCGGGGCCGGGGCTCGGGCCCCGCTAGGGCCGCAGCTCCTGGGTGCAGCACTTCACGCTGCCGCCGCCCTTGAGCAGTTCGCCCAGGTCCATCGGCACCGGTTCGAAGCCCCGGTCGCGCAGGGGGGCCAGGAGCCCGGCGGCCGCCTGCGGGAACAGCACGTGCCGCCCGTCGGAGATCGAGTTCAGACCGAAGGCGGCCGCGTCCGGGGTCTCCACGAGCAGGGCGTCCGGGAAGAGCCGGCGCAGGACGGCCTGGCTGCCCGGGGAGAAGGCCGGCGGGTGGTACATGATCTCGTCGCCGTCCAGCACGCACAGCGCCGTGTCCAGGTGGTAGTAGCGCGGGTCCACCAGGTCGAGTCCGATGACGGGCCGGCCGAAGAACTCCTGGGCCTCGTCGTGCGAGAGCGGGCTGGAGCGGAAGCCCCGGCCGGCCAGGATGTAGGTGGCGGTGACGGCGAAGTCGCCCTCGCCCTCGTTGACGTGGGACGGTTCGTGGACGTCCGTGAAGCCGTGGGAGCGGAACCAGTCGAGGTGGATCTCCGCCTCGGCGGTGCGTTCCGGGTAGGCGAAGCGGGCTCCGAGCACCCGGCCGTCGACGACGAGGGCGCCGTTGGCGGCGTAGACCATGTCGGGCAGGCCGGGGTGCGGTTCGAGCGTCTCGACGGTGTGGCCGAGGGAGCGGTAGCGGTCCCGCAGGTCCTCCCACTGGGCCTGGGCGAGGGGCAGGTCCACCGGTTTCGTGGGATCCATCCACGGGTTGATGGAGTACGTGACCTTGAAGTGTGCCGGTGGGCACATCAGGTAGCGCCGGGGTGTGGCGTCTCTGCGCAAAGAAGGCTCCTCACGACTCGGTCTGTGGAGGGAATCGTCTCTCCTCCGCGGGAACCGCGCAGTGAACTGACCGGGTGGTTTAGTCGAGGCGCGGGAGACGAGACGTCTCGCATGGGTACGGTGGGCCCCATGACCAAGATCCTCGGCACCGCCTCCGCCCCCGCCAAGGCCCCGGACGCCACCCGCCGCAGTGACCGTTCGCGGCGCGCCATCCTCGACGCCGCGCTCGCCCTGGTGGGCGAGGTCGGCTACAACAAGCTGACCATCGAGGCCATCGCCGCCCGCGCGGGCGTCGGCAAGCAGACCATCTACCGCTGGTGGCCCTCGAAGGCCGCCGTGCTGCTGGACGCCTCCCTCGCCCTGGCCGGGGAGGTGGCGGAGGGCGGCGACTGGAGCTTCCCCGACACCGGGGACCTGACGGCCGACCTCAAGACGGCCATGCGGGCCACGGTGGACGAGTTCGCCGACGCCCGGTACGAGGCCCCCGCGCGCGCCCTCGCCGCCGCCGCGGCGAGCGACCCCGAGCTGGGGGCGCGTTTCACCGAGCGGCTCCTCGAACCGCAGCTCGCGCTCTACGAGACCCGGTTGCGCAGCGCGCGGGAGAGCGGGCGCCTCCCGGCGGACACCGATCTGCGTCTGATGGTGGAGATGCTGGTGGGCCCGCTGACGTACCGGTGGCTGATGCGGACCGGGCCGCTCGCGCACGCGCACGCGGACGCCCTGGTGGACACGGTGTTGCGCGGGGTGGGATACGTCACCGACCGGACGGCCACGACCCGGGCCTGACCCGGTGGCCGGGAACATTTGGCCGAATTCTATGGTTATGAGGGCACCCCGTTCGGGGGGTGCGGTCACCCGGGACACGGGATGGTGGGACGATGGGTGCGTCTTCCGGGGCAACGGTTCGAGGTGAGGGGATAGATGGGGTCTGAGTCCGGCCGCGTCAAACGCGGCGAGCAGAGCAGGATCTCCCAGTGGCTGCGCCGCCGCCCGAAACCCGCCCCCGAAGACCCCGCCGCGGTGCGCGAGGCGCTCCTGCTGGCCGTGGCCGCCGCCGGACTCCCGATCGCCCCCGCCGCGCATCCCGCCGGCTACCGGTGTTCGTGCGACCGCATCGGCTGTCCCACCCCCGCGCGCCATCCCGTCTCGTTCGCCTGGCAGACCCAGTCGACCACCGACCGCGCGCAGGTCGAGCGCTGGGCCCGCAACGAGCCCGAGGCCAACTTCATCACCGCCACCGGCATGGTCCACGACGTCCTGGACGTCCCGCTGGAAGCCGGCCGCAACGCGCTGGAGCGGCTGCTCGCCGCCGGCATCGAGGTCGGGCCGGTCGCCGAGTCGGGCGGTACGGGCGAGCAGGCGCGGATGCTCTTCTTCACGGCGACCCGCGGGACGCCCGAGGACGAGGACGAGTGGTGGCCCTGCGAACTGGACTGCCACCCCGAGACGATGGACGAGCACCCGGGCCTGCGCTGGCACTGCCGCGGCAGCTACGTCCTGCTCCCCCCGGCCACCCTGCCCGGCGACCTCGCCGTCACCTGGCTGCGCGACGTCGGCCACCCGCTCCCGGACCCGCTGACCCTGCTGGAAACCCTCACCGACGCCTGCGCCACCTACGCGGGCACCGCCGGCCAGACCCCGGCGGCCGTCGCCTGGCCGCTGGGCCGCTGACCCCGCCGCCCCCGCCCCGCGCGCCCGGAGCGGCGCGCGGGCCGGCCGCCGGGCGCGGCCTCAGTGGATGCGGCTGACCACCACGTCCAGGGACCAGGCCTTCGACGGCTTCGCCGGGACTTCGGCCTCGACGGTGTAGCCCAGCTCGCGCAGGGCCGTGACCAGCTCCGCCGGGGAGCCGGGGACCGCCCCGGCCAGCAGCAGGTCCCGTACCAGCCTGCCCTTGGTGGCCTTGTTGAAGTGGCTGACCACCGACCGCTTCTCGACGCCGTCGACGATCTGCGCGTGCAGCACCCGCACCGTCGCCGTGCGGCCCGCCGTCTCGCCCTTCGGCTTCCACGCGGACGCGTACGCCGAGGAGCGCAGGTCCAGCACCAGCCCGTCGCCCGCCACCTCCGGCAGCACCTCGGCCATCGGGGTGCGCCAGTACGCGCCCAGCGCGCCGAGCCCCGGCAGCCTGACCCCCATCGAGCAGCGGTACGAGGGGATCCGGTCCGTCACCCGTACCGCGCCCCACAGGCCGGAGAACACCAGCAGCGACCGCTCGGCGAGCTCCCGCGCACCGGCGGGCAGCCCGGCCAGGCCGAGGGCGTCGTACAGCACCCCGGTGTAGACCTCCCCCGCCGGACGGGCCACCGCCTCCCGCAGCCCCGCGTTCTTCGCCACCTCGCCGGCCAGCCCCTCGCTCAGGCCCAGCACCTCGCGCGCCTTCGGCACGTCCGCGGAGCACAGCTCGACGAGCTCCTCCAGTACGGCGGCCCGCGCCCCGGCCAGCCCCGGCAGCGACAGGGACCCCGGCTCCAGCGGTGCGCCGGAGCCGCCGGCGGCCTTTCCCTCGGAGGGCGGCAGCAGCACGAGCACGGTGGTTCTCCTTCGACACGACACGGCGGGGGTGCGGCCCCCGAGCCAGGGTAGACGGCTCGCCGCGCCGCCCCGGCCCGCCGGCCATACGCTCGACCCATGCCACGCCGCCTCCTGCACATGACCGGCGCGGACGGCAGCGCCCTGCGGTCCGCGCTGGGCGCCCTGCGCACCCGGCTGGGCGTGCCCGGGGCGTTCCCGTCCGCCGTGCTCGCCGAGGCGGAGCGGGCCGCCGCCGCTCCCCGCCTCCCCGATCTCGACGCCACCGGGATCCCGCTGTTCACCATCGACCCGCCGGGATCCGTCGACCTCGACCAGGCCATGCACCTGGCGGAGCGGCCGGGCGGCGGCTACCGGGTGCACTACGCCATCGCCGACGTCGCCGCCTTCGTCACCCCGGGCGGCGCCCTCGACGCCGAGGCGCACCGCCGCGTCACCACCCTCTACTTCCCCGACGAACGGGTCCCCCTGCATCCGGCCGCGCTCTCGGAGGACGCCGCCAGCCTGCTGCCCGACCGGACCCGGCCCGCCCTGCTGTGGCGCCTCGACCTGGACGCCGAGGGCCGGGTCGAGGCCGCCGAGGTCCGCCGGGCCCTGGTCCGCAGCCGGGCGAGGCTCGACTACGAGGGCGTCCAGCGGGCCGTCGACTCCGGCACCGCCGAAGCGCCCCTGGCCCTGCTGAAGGAGATCGGGACCCTGCGCGAGGCGCTGGAGACCGAGCGCGGCGGGATCTCCCTGAACGTCCCCGAACAGGAGGTCATGGAGCGCGAGGACGGCTCGTACGCCCTGGTCTACCGGGCGCCGCTGCCCGCCGACGGCTGGAACGCCCAGATCTCCCTGATGACCGGCATGGCCGCCGCCGACCTGATGCTCGCCTCCGGCACCGGCGTGCTGCGCACCCTCCCGGCCGCTCCCGACGGCGCGGTCGGCCGGCTGCGGCGGACGGCGGCGGCCCTGGGGATCGACTGGCCGCACCACGTCCCGTACGCGCGGCTCGTGCGCTCCCTCGACCCCCGCCGGCCCGCCCACGCCGCCTTCCTCCAGGAGTGCACCGCCCTGCTGCGCGGCGCCGGGTACACGGTCTTCACCGGCGGCCACACCCCGGACCCCGCCCTGCACGCGGCGGTCGCGGCCCCGTACGCGCACTGCACCGCGCCGCTGCGCCGCCTCGTCGACCGGTACACCGGCGAGCTGTGCGTGGCGGCCGTCGCCGGGACCGCGCCGCCGGAGTGGGTCACAGCCTCCCTGGACGCGCTGCCGCGCACGATGGCGGAGGGCACCCGGCTGGCCAACACCGTGGAGCGGGAGTGCGTGGACCTGGTGGAGGCGGCCGTGCTCCAGCACCGCGTCGGGGAGACCTTCGAGGCGACGGTCATCGACGTCAAGGAGCAGCGGCCCACGGTGGGCACCGTCCACCTGGAGGACCCTGCGGTCGTCGGCCGCGTCGAGTCGGCCGGGGACCGGCTCCCCCTCGGCGACCGCATCCGGGTCCGCCTGACCCGCGCCGACCCCGGCACCGCCACGATCCTCTTCACCCCGGCCTGAGCCCGGCCGGGCACCGCCCGGGCACCACGGCCACGGAGTGGACCTCGGCGAGGCGCCCGGGCCCGCCCCGCCCCGCCCCGGCTGCCGGTCCCCGGTTCCCCGAGCGGTACGGCAGCCCGTCACGGCGGTGCGGGTTGCCGTACGGCGCTCACCACGGCGCGGGGGTCGTCCGCGTGGAAGCGGATCGTACGGGCCGACGCGCGGGCCCCGAGCGGCCTGCGGAACTCCAGCGGCCGGTGCAGCTCCACGGTCACCGTGGTCTGGCCGCCCACGACCAGGTCGAGCACCCCGTCCCCGGAGACGGTGACGAGCCGGCCCGCCGGGTAGCGTCGCTCGACCCGGACCGAGGCCACCGCCTCCGCCGGGACGGCCAGGTCGAACAGGGCCCCGTACCGGATCCGCAGCGCCCCGTCCGGCCCCACCACGTGCGGCCGGGTCACGCAGGCGGCGTGCAGCGCGAGCACCTGGAGCAGCCCGTACACGTCGAGGACGAGCAGCACCCGGTGGACGGCCGGCCAGGGGATCAGCACGGCCAGCCCGACGGTCTCGATCACCGCTACGAAG
Organism: Streptomyces sp. NPDC102258; assembly: GCF_055584685.1. Classification (NCBI taxonomy): domain Bacteria; kingdom Bacillati; phylum Actinomycetota; class Actinomycetes; order Kitasatosporales; family Streptomycetaceae; genus Streptomyces; species Streptomyces sp. NPDC102258. The sequence continues at coordinate 48,026 of NZ_JBVJLO010000010.1, read as the reverse complement.
AGCAGCCCGTACACCATGGCGGTCTGCGGTCCGGTGTACGCGGCGGCGAGGTCCCCGGGCCGCACCCCGTGGCGGCGGCGCAGCACCCAGCGGCCCAGCGAGCCGAACGCCCGCAGCTCGTGCCGCAGCAGCCGCCGTACGGGCTCCGGGACGGCGCTCATGCCCGGCCCCGGCGCACGCGGTCGGTGAAGGCCGCCATCACCCGGCGTACGACCTCCGCCTGGGCGGGCGCGTACTCGGCGAGCAGCGCCTCCTGGAGGCCGGGGACGTCGGGCCCGTCGGCCGGGACCGAGTGGAGGAGGGCCGCCGGGACGGCCGCGACGAGCGCGTCGGCGAGCGGCCCGACGCGGGGGTCGTCGACGGCGGCTCCGGCGAGCGCGTCGAGGCGTTCGTAGAGGGCCAGGACCGCCGGATCGGCGGTCAGCGGGGCGAGGGCGGCGTAGACCTCCTCGCCGGCCGCGCCGGTGGCGTCGAGCAGCGTGAGGTGCTCGCGGTCCTTGGCGGCGGCCGGGGAGGTGGTGGGCGGCGCCTTCGCCAGCAGCGCGGCCAGACCGGGCGAGACGGGCTCCCCCTCCCCCGGCCCGGCGGCGAGCAGTCCCGCGAGCCGGGCCCGGCGGGCGGCGAGTCCGGCTTCCTGGCGGGCCAGGTCGGCGTCCAGCTCGGCCAGCACCTCGGCGAGCTCGCGCCCGGCGTCGTCGGCGAGGACGTCGCGCACCTCGTCGAGGCTCAGGCCGAGCTCGGTGAGCCGGCGCACGCGGGCGAGCAGGACGGCGTCCCGCACGGTGTAGGCCCGGTAGCCGTTGGGACGTCGCGTGGGCTCCGGGAGCAGGCCGACGTGGTGGTAGTGCCGGACGGCCCGGGTCGTGACCCCGACCAGCGCGGCGATCTCTCCGATTCGCATGGCCCCAGTAGAAACGTTGCCGTTGCGTCAAGGTCAAGCCGGTGCGCACGGCCCGGTAGCATGGTCCACCGCAGAACAAGCGGAGTGGACGGCCGCGTCGGGGCATCGCACCCCGCCGAGGAACGTCCGGGCTCCACAGGGCAGGGTGGTGGCTAACGGCCACCCGGGGTGACCCGCGGGACAGTGCCACAGAAAACAGACCGCCTGGGGCTTCGGCCCCCGGTAAGGGTGAAACGGTGGTGTAAGAGACCACCAGCGCCTGAGGTGACTCAGGCGGCTAGGTAAACCCCACCCGGAGCAAGGTCAAGAGGGATCCTCCCCGGAGGGTCCTGCGCGGACGATCGAGGGCTGCCCGCCCGAGTCCGCGGGTAGACCGCACGAGGCCGGTGGCAACACCGGTCCTAGATGGATGGCCGTCTCCCCGGCGACCGCGAGGTCGCCGGGTGACAGAACCCGGCGTACAGCTCCGCTTGTTCTGCGCCTCGTACGACGCCGAAGGGCCCGCACACACGGTGTGCGGGCCCTTCGGCGTACGGGCGGGCTAACGCAGGTGGGAGGTGTCGTTCAGCAGCCGCAGCGAGGCGTTGCCGTCGGCGTAGTAGGCCACCGCCGAGAGGGAGGCCGCGGACAGCTCCATCTTGAACAGCGCCTCGGGCGGCGCGCCCAGCGCGAGGCGGACCAGCGTCTTGACCGGGGTCACGTGGGTGACCAGCAGGACGGTGCGGCCCGCGTGGGCGGCGAGCAGCCGGTCGCGGGCGGCGGAAACCCGGCGGGTGACGGCGCTGAAGCTCTCGCCGCCGCCGGTGGGGGCCGCCCGGGGGGAGTCCAGCCAGGCCTGGAGGTCGTCGGGGAAGCGCTCGCGCACCTCGGCGAAGGTCAGGCCCTCCCAGGCGCCGAAGTCCGTCTCGCGCAGGCCCTCCTCGACCGCCACGGGCAGCCGGAGCCGGTCGGCGACGGCCTGGGCGGTCTCGCGGCAGCGGCGCAGCGGGGAGCTGACGACCGCCTGTACGGTGCCCCGCGCGGCCAGCGCCTCGGAGACGGCCGCGGCCTGCCGGCGCCCCACCGGGGACAGCTCGGGGTCGGTGCCGCCGCTGCCGGAGAACCGCTTCTGCGGGGTCAGCGCGGTCTCCCCGTGCCGCAGCAGCACGAAGGTGGCGGGCGCCCCCATGTCGGGCCCCCACCCGCTCCCGGCGACGGGCGCCCCGGCCGGGGCCGGGCCCGCCCCGGCCTCCACGGCCCCACCGGGGACGACGAGAGCGGCCGCGGGGGTCCCCGTACCACCGCCGGAGGCTTCGGTGTCGGCGAAGAGCGTGTCGGCCGAGACGTCGGGTCCCTCGGAGGCGGGCCACAGGCCCACGGCCGTCGCCGCGCGGGCGTCCTCCGCCGGGGCGGAGCCGGACCGCGTGCCCGCGCCGGGCTCCTTACCACCGGCGGAGCCGGCCCGCGCGGCCCCCGCCGGGCGGGATCCGGCGTGAGCGCCGGAGGCGAGCGCCGCGCGGGCCGCCGCCGCTCCCTTCGCGGCGTCGCCCGGCAGGCGGGGCTCCGGGTCACCGGAGGAGCCGGCGCCGCCGGGCTGGATGAAGGCGGCCGTGGAGCGGGACGGTTCCCACTGGGCGCCGCGCTTGCCCGCGTCCATCGCCTCGTTGGCGAGCCGGTCCGCGTGCTTGTTCCGCTCGCGCGGAATCCACTCGTAGCTGACCTGCGCCCGCGGCAGGATCGTCGCCGCCTCCGCCGCGAGCGGCTTCATGTCCGGGTGCTTGATCTTCCAGCGGCCCGACATCTGCTCCACCACGAGCTTGGAGTCCATGCGGACCCGCACCACCGCGTCAGGGGCCAGTTCGCGGGCGGCCCTGAGGCCGGCGATCAGGCCCTTGTACTCGGCGACGTTGTTCGTCGCGACGCCGATGAACTCGGCGCGTTCGGCCAGGGTCTCCCCCGTCGTCGGGTCGAGGACGACCGCGCCGTAGCCGGCGGGCCCCGGGTTGCCCCGGGATCCGCCGTCCGCCTCCACGACGAAACGCGGCATCAGATGCCCGAGTCCGCCGTACGGACCAGGATGCGCCCGCAGTTCTCGTGGCGGACGACCTGGTCACGGGCCGCGGCCTTGATCTCGTTGACCTCGGCCATGTCCAGCTCCAGCCGGCAGCCCTCGCAGCGGCGCTGGTACAGGCGCGCGGCGCCGACCCCGCCCTGCTTGACGCGGATCTTCTCGTACAGGGCCATCAGGTCGGCCGGCATGGAGGCGACGATGACCTCGCGGTCCTTGCCGATCTTCGCGACCTCGGTGTCGATCTCCCCGGTGGCGGCGTCGCGGCGCGCGGTGGCGTCGACCAGCTTGGCCTCCAGCGCGGCGACCCGCTCGGTCAGCTCGGTGACGCGCTCCTGCGCGGCCTCCAGGCGCTCCATGACCTCCAGGACCACGTCCTCCAGGTCACCCTGCCGCTTGGCCAGGGAGACGACCTCGCTCTGGAGGTTCGCCAGGTCCCGCGCCGAGATGCCGACGCCGGTGTCCAGGCGCTGCTGGTCGCGGGCCGCGCGCTGGCGGACCTGGTCGACGTCCTGCTCCGCCTTGGTCTGCTCGCGGGCGGCGTCGCTGGCCTGCGTCTGCGCGGCGACGAGCAGGTCGCGCTGCTGGGTGAGGTCCTTGGTCAGGGAGTCGACCTCGGCGTGCTCGGGGAGCGACTTGCGCTTGTGGGCGAGCTGAGACAGCCGGACGTCCAGGGCCTGGACGTCGAGAAGTCGGATCTGGTCGGCGGGCTCGGCGTTCAGTTGGGGGCTCCAGAGGTAGAGGGGGAGGTGACGGACGGCGCGTGCGCCGTCCACGGGTCGGTGACCGTGCGCGAGACGTGGGTTCGCAGACCCCAGCCGTGGCGCTCGGAGATCGCGTCGAGCTGCGCGGCGGCCTGCTCGCACCAGGGCCACTCGGTGGCCCAGTGGGCGGCGTCGACGAGGGCGAGCGGGTTCTGCTCGCGCGCCTCGGACACCGGGTGGTGGCGCAGATCGGCGGTGAGGTACGCGTCCACGCCCGCCGCGCGGACCTGCGCGAAGAGGCTGTCGCCGGAGCCGCCGCTGACGGCGACCGTACGGATCACCGCGTCGGGATCGCCGGCGACCCGGATGCCCTGGGCGGTCGACGGCAGCCGCGCGGCGGCCCGGGCGGCGAACTCGCGCAGGGTCTCGGGATGGTCCAGCTCGCAGATCCGGCCGAGGCCCCGGCGGCCGGCCGGATCGGTGGCGTCGGGCACCAGGGGGCCGGTGACGCGCAGGTCGAGGGCGCCGGCGAGGGCGTCGGAGACACCGGGATCGGCGGTGTCGGCGTTGGTGTGGGCGACGTGCAGCGCGATGTCGTTCTTGATCAGCGTGTGCACGACGCGGCCCTTGAAGGTGCCCGCCGCGACGGTGGTGGTGCCGCGCAGATAGAGGGGGTGGTGGGTGACGAGCAGGTCGGCGCCGAGCTTCACAGCCTCGTCCACGACGTCCTGTACGGGGTCCACGGCGAACAGCACCCGGCCGACCTCGGCGTCGGGGTCGCCGCAGACGGTGCCGACGGAGTCCCACTCCTCGGCCCGCGAGGGGGGCCAGAGAGCGTCCAGCGCGGCGATGACTTCAGAGAGACGGGGCACAGGCCAAGGCTACCGTTGGTTTTTTGGGCTCCCTCGCCTCCGGGCCGCCTTTTGCCGGGCTCACAGGCCCGACCGTGCGCGAAAGCCCTCGTTCCTCGCGCTTCCCGCGCGCGCCCGGACCTTCCCCCGGACTCCGTCCGGGGGAACCGGCGCAGCAGGAGGTGGTCTGCGAGACGCCTTCAGGGGGAGCTGGTGGACGGCCGGGCAGCCGCGCCGGGAACAGCCGGTCCGTCCGGCATCGTTGCACCGACCGGAGGCCCGGCGCCGCACGGGTGGGGACGATGTCGTCCGCCCCGGCAGGGTCCGGCCTCCTGGATCGCGAAACGCCCACCGCGCACTCGGACCCACACGTGTTCCCGCAGGAGGACTCCCTCATGACCGACCGGCCCTTGACGCTCATGGCAGTGCACGCCCACCCCGACGACGAGGCCACCGGAACGGGAGGAATCCTCGCCCGGTACGCGGCGGAGGGCATCCGCACGGTTCTCGTGACGTGTACCGACGGCGGTTGCGGAGACGGGCCGGGGGGCGTCAAGCCGGGTGATCCCGGGCACGATCCGACGGCCGTCGCCTTGATGCGCCGACGAGAGCTTGAGGCGAGCTGTGACGTCCTGAAGGTCAGTGACCTGGAGATGCTGGACTACGCCGACTCCGGGATGATGGGCTGGCCGAGCAACGACGCCCCTGGGTCTTTCTGGAAGACCCCCGTGGAGGAGGGCGCTGCCCGGCTCGCGACCCTCATGCGGCACTACCGGCCCGATGTGGTCGTCACCTATGACGAGAACGGCTTCTACGGCCACCCCGACCACATCCAGGCCCACCGCATCACGATGGCGGCGCTCGAAATGACCACGCTGACACCGAAGGTGTACTGGACGACGATGCCGCGCTCGGCGATGCAGCGGTTCGGCCAGATCATGCGCGAGTTCCAAGAGGACATGCCGGAGCCGGATCCTGCCGAGGCCGCCGCGCTGGCCGACATCGGCCTCCCCGACGACGAGATCACCACGTGGGTGGACACCACCGCGTTCAGCGGTCAGAAGTTCGACGCGCTGGCCGCGCACGCCAGTCAGGGCGAGAACATCTTCTTCCTCAGGATGGGCAAGGAGAGGTTCGGCGAGCTGATGGGCATGGAGACCTTCGTGCGGGTCCAGGACGCCACCGGCACTGCCGTGCCCGAGAACGATCTCTTCACCGGCCTGCGCTGACCCGACCGTCCGGCCGGGCCCCGTCGGGCAGCGGTTCCGATACGTCCCGGTATGCCACAGCACAACCCTGTCCCGCGACACCGGCGAATCGGGACTCGGCCACCCGTACGTGTGAAGCGGGCCGAGTCGCGCGGGACGTAGGGGGAGTCGAAAACTAGCTTCCTGATCCGGAGGTGAAGGCCCGGATGACTGTCTGTGCCATCGACATCACGACGACCGCCCGGTTCACGATCGCCGCCGCCGGGGAGTATGCCGCGCGGCTGGCCGGGGAGGGGCAGGCGCGGTACCCCGAGCGGTGGACGCTGGGGGGGCCCGAGCCCTACGCGGTGCCGTTGCCGCTCGGGCAGCCGGAGGAGGCCGACAGTGAGGTGCTGCCGCTGGCCGACGGGCGGGTGCTGATCCACCGCCGGGTCGCCGACCGGCACGCCTTCGCGCTGCTCTACCCCTCGGGCGCCGCGAGCGGCCCGCGCACCGGGGAGCTGCCGCTCGGCTCGGTGTCCGCCGAGGAGGGCGTACGGGTCCGCCTGCTGCCGCCGTCCCCCGACGGACACGGGGCCTTCGCCCTGGCCGTGGGCGCCGACCGGAGCACCCTGTGGCAGGTGGCCGGGATCCCGGGCGGGCCGCGCCGGGCGGCCGTGCTGCCGGGCCGCTGCTCCGGCGGGGTGTGGCTGGACCGGGTCGGCCGGCTGCTGTCCCTGGACCGCGAGCTGGAGGGCCGCACCAAGGCCGTCGTCGTGGACCTGGAACGGGGCGGCGAGGTCAGCCCGCTCCTCCAGATCGCCGAGGACAGCGACGACCGGCTCCTGCTCGCCGCCCCCGACAGCGGGCTCCTGCTGATCCGCTCCGACGCCCCCGGCGAGCCCCGGCTCGGCTGGGGGGTGCTGGGCAGTGCCCGACCGGTGCGCTTCCCGGACTGCCTGCGCATGCGGGACGCGCACCCGTTCGCGGTGCAGCCCGGCCAGGCGCTGATGCCGGAGACCTGCGGGGTGGCGCTGCGGGTCGGCGAGAGCGGCCTGGCGCTGTGGCGTCCCTCCGACCGGTCCGTGTTCCGGCTCGGTGCCCCGGTGGGCTGGCTCGGGACCGGGCTGTGGACCGCGGAGGGCCGTCTGCGCCTCCCGTACAGCACCCCGGAGGTGCCGTGCGGGCTGGCCTCCCTGGTCCAGCCGGCCGCCCCGCCCCCGCGGGTGCGCCCGCGCCCGCCCGCCGGCCCGGGCCCCGCCGTCGCCGCGTCCGCGTGCGCGGAGCCGCCCCGGCGGCCGGTCCCGCTGCAACAAGCCCCGCTGGGCTGATCCCCGAGCCGGGGGTGATAGGCAGGCCCGGTGATCACCTCCCCCGCCCCCGGCGCGACCCGGCCCTTCGACGCCGTCCTGTGCGACCTGGACAACGTCATCCGCTTCTACGACTCCTCCCGGCTCGGCGCCCTGGAACGCGCCGCCGGGCTGCCCGAGGGGACCACCGCGGAGGTGGCCTTCGCCCCCGCGCTGGACGGCCCGCTGATGCTCGGCCGGATCACCCCGGAGCAGTGGGCGCGGGAGGTGGCCGACGCGCTGAGCGCCACGGCACGGGTGCCCGGGGAGCGGGCCCGGGAACTGGCGGACGCGCTGGCCGGGACCCCGTTCTCGGCCGACGCCGAGGCGGTCTCCGTCCTGAGGGACGCCCGGGCCGCCGGGATGACCCTGGTGCTGGTCACCAACGCCACCCTGGACCTGGAGGCGGACCTGGCGGAGATGGGGCTGTCCGACCTGGCGGACCACGTCGTCAGCAGCGCCCGGGTGGGGGTGGCCAAGCCGGACCGGGAGATATACGAGATCGCCGCCGCGCGGGCGGGGGCCGACCCCGGGCGCTGCCTGTTCGTGGACGACCAGCGGGAGAACGTCGAGGCCGCGCGGGCCCTCGGAATGACGGGCGTCCACTACGCCTCCCCCGCCGGCCTGCGCACGGCCCTCGGCCTTCCCGGCTAGGCCGAAAGAGACGGCCTAGTCGTGCTTGAGGCCCAGCACCTCGGCCGCCGCGAAGGTCTCGTTCGGCGGCCGGGAGTCGTAGTGCGGGGTGAGGAGCGCGTCGAGTTCCTCGTAGGAGAAGACCTCCTTGGCGGTGTCGAACTTCGCGGCCACCTTCGGGCGCTCCATCACGACCACGATCCCGCCGTGGACGACGAAGAGCTGGCCGTTCGCCTTCGCCGAGGCGGGCGAGGCCAGGTAGCCGACGAGCGGGGCGACGTGTTCGGGGGCGAGGGCGTCGAGCCTGCCCTCCTCCGGTACCTGGAAGCCCGCGAAGACGTCCTCGGTCATCCGGGTGCGGGCGCGCGGGCAGATGGCGTTCGCGGTGACCCCGTACTTGGCCAGGGCGAGGGCGGTGGAGGTGGTCAGGCCCACGATGCCGCCCTTCGCGGCGGCGTAGTTGGGCTGGCCCGCCGAACCGCCGAGGAAGGCCTCGGAGGAGGTGTTGACGATCCGGCCGTAGACCGGGCCGCCCGCCGCCTTGGAGCGTTCCCGCCAGTGCGCGGAGGCGAAGTGGGTGGTGTTGAAGTGGCCCTTGAGGTGGACCCGGATCACCGAGTCCCACTCCTCCTCCGACATGGAGAAGACCATCCGGTCCCGCAGGATCCCCGCGTTGTTCACGAGGACGTCCAGCTTGCCGAAGCGGGAGACCGCCAGCTCCACCAGTTCCCGCGCCTGCTCGAAGTCGGCCACGTCACCGAGGTGCGCCACCGCCTGCCCGCCCGCCGCGCGGATCTCGGCGGCGACCTCCTCGGCCGGGGCGGCCGAGGCCTCGCCGGAACCGTCGCGGCCGCTCTGGCCGAAGTCGTTGACGACGACGCTCGCGCCGAGCCGGGCCAGTTCGAGCGCCTCGGCCCGGCCGAGCCCGCGCCCGGCGCCGGTGACGATGGCGCTGAGCCCCTCAAGTGGCAGTGACATCTACCGGTTTCCTCTCAGAGCGGTCGGAGTCGGATCAGATCTCTATGCAGGTGCGCAGCGCGACGCCGGTGCGCATCTGGTCGAGCGCGTCGTTGATCTCGGCGAGCTTCACGCGATGGGTGATCAGTCCGGCCAGGTCGACCCGGCCGGCCCGCCACAGGGCGATGGTGCGCTCGTAGGAGCGGAGCACGTCCCCGCCCCCGTACATCGACGGCAGGATCTTCTTCTCGTCGAAGAACAGGGAGAACATGTCGATCTGGAACGTGTCGTCGAGGGCGCCCGCGCCGACGATGACGACGTTGCCGCCGCGCCGGGTCATCTTGTAGGCGGTCTGCGCGGTGGCGGACTTGCCGACGACCTCGAAGACGTAGTCGAAGCCCTCCCCGGCGGTGATCCGGTTCTTGGCGTCGTCGAAGGCGTCCGGGGCCACGGCCTCGGACGCGCCGAAGCGCAGGGCCGCCTCGCGCCGGGACGCGACGGGGTCGATCGCGATGATCTGCGCGGCGCCCTGGAGCTTGGCGCCCTGGATGACGGAGATGCCGACGCCGCCGCAGCCGATGACGGCGACCGAGGAGCCGGCCTCCACCTGGGCGGTGTTGATGGCCGCGCCGAGGCCGGTGGTGACGCCGCAGCCGATGAGGGCGGCGATGTCGAAGGGCACGTCGTCGGGGATCGGGACGGCGCACTTGGCGTCGACGACGAGTTCCTCGGCGAAGGTGCCGGTGGCGGCGAAGCCGAAGATGTCCCCGCCCGCGCGCCGGAAGTTGGGGGTGCCCGCGTTGACGAGGCTCTCCAGGCAGAGGTGGCCCTGCCCGCGCTTGCAGGCCGCGCAGTGCCCGCACGGCGGCAGCCAGCACACCAGGACGCGGTCGCCCTGCCGGAGGTGGGTGACGCCGTCGCCCACGTCGGCGATCACCCCGGAGCCCTCGTGGCCCGGGACGAAGGGCGCAGGCTGGGGCAGGACCCCGCTCATCGCGGACAGGTCGGAGTGGCACAGGCCGGTGGCCTTGACGCGGATCTTGACCTTGCCGGGGCCCAGGCCCACGGCTTCCATGTCGTCGACGACCTCCAGCTTGTCCTGGCCTATCTCGCTCTGCAGTGCTGCGCGCACGGTGCGGCTCCTTCGGTGGGCGGACTGTTACGCGTGTTCGACGACGGTGTCGGCGAGGACCGGCGCGTCGTCCCGTTCGACGGCGCTCACGGCGGCCACGACGCGGCCGGGCTCCCGCCACATCCGGATGCGCAGCGTCTCGCCGGGGAAGACGATCCCGGCGAAGCGCGTGCGGTAGGCGCGTACCCGGGAGACGTCGCCGCCGAGCACGGTGTCGACGACGGCCTTGAGGGTCATCCCGTACGAGCACAGGCCGTGCAGGATCGGCCGGTCGAAGCCGGCCAGCTTGGCGAACTCCGGGTCGGCGTGCAGCGGGTTCCAGTCCCCGGAGAGCCGGTAGAGCAGGGCCTGTTCCTCCCGGACGGCGCGCTCCTCGACCCGGTCGGGGGCCCGCTCGGGCGGTTCGGTCCGTACGGAGGGGCCGCGCTCGCCGCCGAAGCCGCCTTCGCCGCGGACGAAGAGCTGCGCGTCGCTGGTCCACAGCGGCCCGTCGGCGTCCGCGACCTCGGAGCGCAGCACGATCACGGCGGCCTTGCCCTTGTCGTGGACGGCCACGACCCGGGAGGTGGAGGTGGCCTTGCCCTGGACGGGGATGGGGCGGTGCAGCTCGATGGAGTGGCCGCCGTGCAGGACGTGGGCGAGGTTGACCTCGATGCCGGGGGCGGCGAGGCCGCCCAGCATGGCCATGCCGGCGCCGGCGACGGTGGCGAAGCTGGGCAGCACGTGGAGCTTGGACTCCAGGGTGTAGCGCAGCTCGTCGGGGTCGGTGGCGGGGATTCCGGCGCCGAGGCCGAGGTGGTAGAGCTGGATGTCCTTGTGGTCCCAGCCGATCTCCCCCCGGCGGGGTTCGGCGGCGAGGGCCTTGGCGGCATCGATCGGCATGGGGAGCTGCTCCCTGTCTCGGGGCGCCGCGGCCTGCGCGAGCACCGCTGCCTTGGAAGACCTCGGCGCGGCCGTCCGCACCGTCAGCCGCACCGAGGTCGTACGCGGGACCGGTCCGGTTCTAGAACGCGTTCTAGGGAGCCGGTCGAAGGCATGTATAACGCACGCCCGACCACTTGGGAAGTCTCCTGACTTGACGTCAGATCAGCCTTGGCGGTCGCGTGTTGCCCGCCGCCCACACGGACGGGCGTTACGCTGCGCCGGTGGACGAAATGCCCGTGACGCACCCGCCCGCCCGTTCCCTGCGCGTCCTGCTGGACCCGCCGAACCGGGCCCTCGCGGTCCTCCTGGGCCTCCAGCCGGACATCGAGGTGGTGGCCTCGGCGCAGGCCCGGCCGGCCGTGGCGCTGGTGGAGGAGCCGGCCTCCGTACGGGCCGTCCTGGCGGACGAGCCGGAGTGCCGGGTGCTGGTCGCCGCCGGTTCGGCGCGGCCGGGGCTGCGGGAGGCGGCGCTGGCCGCGGGCGCGGCGGGGCTGGTCCTGCGGGACGGCCCGGTCGAGGAGCTGGCGGAGTGCCTGCGGCGGGCGGCCAGGGGCGAGACGGTGGTGGACCCGGCCCTCGCGGGACCGTAACGCGGCGGCCTGGCGGCCCACCGGCGCGGCGGCAGTGCGATGCCCTCCGCCGGCGCCGGCGGAGGGCATCGGGAGGATCCGCGTACGCCGTCAGGCGGTCGGCGCGTCCGGGGCCGTCCAGTCGTCCACCGTCCGCGAGGGGTCCAGCGCCACCGGCAGCTTCTCCAGCCCCCGGAACGCCGGGAACGGCCCCTTCAGCCAGTCCCCCTCCTCCGACTCCGGCATCGCCAGCACCATGTCCGGGAAGCGGTCGAGCAGCGCGGTGAGGCAGACCTCCAGCTCCAGCCGGGCCAGCGGGGCGCCCAGGCAGAAGTGCGGACCGAAGCCGAAGCCGATGTGGGTGCGCTGGAGGTGCTCCCGCGTGATGTCCAGGGTGTCCGGGTCGGGGAACTTCTCCGGGTCGCGGTTCGCGGCGGTCAGGGCGATCTGCACGATCGCGCCCCGCGGAATGACCGTCCCGCCGATTTCCACGTCCTCCCGCGCGTACCGGAAGGTGGAGGTCTCCACGGAGCCCTCGTAGCGCAGGAGTTCCTCGATGGCCTGCGGCAGGAGTTCCCGGTTCTCCTTCAGCGCCCTCAGCTGTCCGGGATGGGTGAGCAGGTTGAAGACGGAATTGCCGATCTGGAGGGTGGTCGTCTTGTGCCCGGCGAAGAGCAGCACCCACATCATCGAGACGAGTTCGTGGTCGGTGAGCGGCTCTTCCTCGTGGTGCGTCTGCACCAGCATGGTGAGGAAGTCGTCCGTGGGGTTCTCGCGCGTGCGCCGGATGTGCTCGGTGAAGTAGTCGCGCAGCCAGTGTTCGGCCTGGACCAGGTCGTCCTTCATGTCCTTGCTGAACCGGGAGCGCGTCACCACCGAGAACCACTTCAGGACCTCGGTGCGCTCCTCCCCGACGATGCCGAGCAGCTCGCAGATGACCATGACGGGCAGCGGCAGCGCGAAGGCCTTCATCAGGTCGACGGGCTCGTCGGTCGGGCAGCGGTCCAGCAGCTCGTTCGCGAGCTCCTCGATGTGCGGGCGCAGTTCCCGTACGTGGCGCGGGGTGAACGCGGTCTTCGCGATGTGCCGCAGCCGGGTGTGCCGGGGCGGGTCCGCGAAGAGCAGGTTGTCGTCGAGGGTCTCGCACGCGTCCCCGAAGAGCGCGTGGTAGAGGTCGGTGCGCTCGTGCATGTCCTTGCCGATGCGCGGGTCGGCGAGGGCCGCGTGGGCGTCCTCGTACCCGGTGATCAGGTAGGTGTCGACGCCGTGCCGCGGGGTGAGGCGGGCGACCGGGGCCTGCTCGCGCAGGACCTTGTAGTACGGGTGCGGGCACTGCCGGTATTCCGGCGTGCTCAGCGTCGCCGCCTTCACCGCTTCGTCCAGCGCGAGGCCGTCGTTCACCGCCGCAGTCGGTTCAGTCGTCACGCGTCCAGACCTTTCGGATGTCCCGGAATTGACGTTCGGCTCCTTTCCCGGACGGCGCGCGGAACAAAACCTCATTGACCCGTTCGGGGCCGGATCTCCCGCCGGGGAATGTCCGCCGCGTTACGGCCGGGGGCCGCCCTAGGGTGTGAATCCGATACTCCCGACGAGCCCGACGAGCCCGATGAAAGGGAATGCGCGCATGCCGGAATACGGTGCGAGTGGAATCACCGCTGGTTCGGCGGTACGGCCCCGGGCGGGAATGCCGGACACGGCGGCCGCACGCCCCGGCGCGGCGGCCGGCGAGGACGACGGCAGCCGGGCGGTGATCGACGTCCACCACCACTTCTGCGCCCCGGCCTGGCGCGCCTGGGCCGAGGAGCAGGGGCTGGTGCACCCCAGGGCGCTGCCCCCGTGGTCGCGCTGGGACGCCGAAAGCGCGCTCGGCCTCATGGACCGGGCCGGGATCGCCACCGCCGTGCTCAAGCCGATGCTGCCCGCCCGCTACACCAGCTCCGCGCAGCTGCGCGAGGCGGTCACGGTGACGCTGCGGGCGGCCGTCGAGGTCTGCGCGGCGCATCCGGGGCGGTTCTTCTTCCACGCCCCGCTGTTCCTGGACGACCTGGAGGTGTCGTCCTGGACACTGCGCCGGGGCCTGGACGAGCTGGGCGCGGTCGGGGTGAACCTGACCGCGAACTACGGGGGCGTCTACCTCGGCGACCCGTCCTACGACGGGATCTTCGCCGAGCTCGACGAGCGGTCGGCCGTCGTCGACACCCATCCCCACAACCTGCCGGGGCCGGGCGGTCCGCCCGGGGCGGCGACCGTGCCGGGGCTGCCGAACTTCCTGTGCGACTTCCTGCTGGACACCACCCGCGCCGCCGCGAACATGATCCGCACCGGGACGCTGGACCGCTTCCCGAACCTGTCGGTGATCCTGCCGCACGGCGGCGGCTTCCTCCCGCACATCGCGACCCGGCTGGAGGCCTTCGCGCACGCCTTCGACCCGCCGGTGGAGCCCGCGGCGGTACGGGACCACCTCCAGCGCTTCTACTACGACACCGCCGGCCCGCTGTCCCCGGCGGGCACCCTGCTGGCGACGGTGTCACCGGACCGGATCCTCTTCGGCAGCGACTGGCCGGCCTGCCCGGCCCCGATGGTCACCGGCGTCGCCGTGCCCGCCCTGGCCGCCGACCCCGCCTTCACCCCGGAGCTGCGCCGGGCCGTCAACCGGGAGAACGCGCTGCGCCTGATGCCGCGCCTGGCACCGGCCTGACGCACCGCGGGCGCCGGAGCCCGCCCGCCCCGGCCGTCCCCCCCCCGCCCGGGGCGCCGGAGCGGGCCGTGGGCTCAGCGGCGCAGCAGGGTGACCACCGCCGCGCCGCCGAGTCCGATGTTGTGCGCGAGGCCGACCCCGGCGCCGGGGACCTGGCGTGCTCCGGCCTCGCCGCGCAGCTGCCAGACCAGTTCGGCGGCCTGGGCGAGGCCCGTGGCGCCGAGGGGGTGGCCCTTGGAGATGAGCCCGCCCGACGGGTTGACCACCCAGCGGCCGCCGTAGGTGGTGGCGCCGCTCTCCACGAGCTCGCCGGAGGCGCCGTCGGCGCACATGCCGAGGGCCTCGTAGGTGAGCAGTTCGTTGACGGAGAAGCAGTCGTGCAGCTCGATGACGTCGACGTCCTCGATGCCGAGCCCGGACGCCTCGTACACCCGGCGGGCGGCGGCGGCGCTCATCGGCTTGCCGACGACGTCGATGCAGGAGCCGACGAAACTCTCGGCGGTGTCGGTGGTCATGGCCTGGGCGGCGATCTCCACGGCCTTGTCATGCAGTCCGTGCCGGACGACGAAGCGTTCGGAGACGACGAGGGCGGCCGCCGCCCCGTCCGAGGTGGGCGAGCACTGGAGCTTGGTCAGCGGGTCGTGGATGGTCTTCGCGGCGAGCACCTCCTCCACCGAGTACACGTCCTGGAACTGCGCGTTCGGGTTGTGCGCGGAGTGCCGGTGGTTCTTGGCGCCGACCGCCGCCAGCTGGGCGGGCGTGGTCCCGTAACGCTCCATGTGCTCGCGAGCGGCGTTCCCGAAGATCTGCGCGGTGGGCGGGGACATCTCGAAGCCGTGCGCGGCCGCCATGATCCCGTAGTGCCGGGCCACCGGCGAGGTCTGGAAGTCGCCGCCGTCCGCCCCGCCGCCGAGGGCGCCGCGCTTCATCTTCTCGAAGCCGAGCGCGAGGACGCAGTCGTTGATCCCGCCCTCCACGAACTGCCGGGCCATCATCAGGGCCGTCGAGCCGGTGGCGCAGTTGTTGTTGACGTTGTAGACGGGGACACCGGTCAGGCCCAGTTCGTACGCGGCCCGCTGCCCGGCGGTGGAGGCCTGGAAGCAGTAGCCCACCGGCACCTGCTCCACCAGCCCGTAGTCCACGTCGGCGTCGGCCAGCGCCGCCGTGCCCGCCTCCCGCACCATGTCCCAGTACTGCCAGTCGCGCGATTCCGGCTTCTCGAACTTCGTCATGCCGACGCCGACGATGTAGGCCTTCGTCGCCTTCGTTTCCTTCACTGCCTTTACTGGCTTCATTCCGCTGACTCCTAGTCCCGGGGCAGGCCGAGGATGCGCTCGGCGACGACGTTGAGCTGGACCTGTGTGGTGCCCCCGGCGATGGTCAGGCAGCGGGACATGAGCATCCCGTGCACGGCCCGCTCCCCCGCCCCCTCCCGTACCGCGCCCGCCGGGCCCAGCAGTTCGAGGGCCAGCTCGGCGGTCCGCTGCTGGTGCGGGGTCTGCACGAGCTTGCGTACGGAGGCACCCGCGCCGGGCTCCAGCCCGGACACCTGCTGGAGCGTGGTGCGCAGGCCGATGCAGGCGAGGGCGTGCGCCTCGGCGGCCAGGGCGCCGATGCGGGCCCGGTAGGAGCCGTCGAGATCGGCGGAGCGGGCGATGAGCGCTTCGAGGCCGGTGTCGAAGGTCATCTGGTCGGCCATGTGGACGCGTTCGTTGCCGAGGGTGTTGCGGGCGACTTTCCAGCCGTCGCCGGGCGCCCCGACGAGGGCGTCGGCGGGCAGCGGGACGTCGTCGAAGTACACCTCGTTGAAGAGGGCCTCGCCGGTGATCTCCTTCAGGGGGCGCACGTCGATGCCCGGCGTGTTCCTCATGTCGACGACGAAGTACCCGAGGCCCTTGTGCTTGGGCGCGTCCGGGTCGGTGCGGGCCAGCAGGATCCCGAAGTCGGCGGTGTGCGCGGAACTCGTCCACACCTTCTGCCCGTTGACCTTCCAGGAGCCGTCCGGCTCCCTTTCGGCCCGCGTCCGCAGGGAGGCGAGGTCCGAGCCGGCGTCCGGCTCGGAGAAGAGCTGGCACCAGGTCGCGTCCCCGCGCAGCGTGGGCAGGACGTACGCCTCGCGCTGCGCGTCCGTGCCGTAGGCGAGCAGGGAGGGCACGACCCAGGTGGCGATGCCGAGGTCGGCGAGGACGACCCCGGCCTCCTTCAGCTCCTGCTGCACCACGAGCTGCTCGGCGGCCCCGGCGCCGAGCCCGTACGGGCGGGGCAGGTACGGGGCCGCGTAGCCGGTCGGCGCGAGGACCCGGCGGGCGGCGGCCGGGTCGAGGCCGCGGGCGTCCCGGGCGGCGGCGCGGGCGGCCGGCCGGTGCGCCTCGGCGCTCGCGGGCAGCTCCAGGCGCAGCTCGCGGCGGGCGCCGTCGGCGGCGAGGCGCACGGCGCGGACGCGGTGGCCGTCGCCGGGTCCGAGGAGCTGGCGGGCGACCAGGGCCCGGCGCAGGTGGATGTGGGCGTCGTGTTCCCAGGTGAAGCCGATGCCGCCGAGGATCTGGATGCAGTCCTTGGCGCAGGAGTAGGCGGCGTCGAGGGCGCTCCCGGCGGCGAGGGCGGCGACCAGGGAGCGGACCGGCGCCTCCTCGCCGGCGCTGTTGGCGGCGTCCCAGGCGAGGGCGCGGGCCTGCTCCAGGCGGACCAGCATGTCGGCACAGAGGTGTTTGACGCCCTGGAACCGTCCGATGGGCCGTCCGAACTGCTCGCGCACCTTCGCGTACTCGGCGGCGGTGTGCACGGCCCAGGCGGCGGTGCCGCAGGCGTCGGCGGCGAACAGGACGCAGGCCAGGTCCCGTACGAGCGCGGCGTCCAGCTCCAGCAGCCGGCCGGGCGGCACGACGGCCCCGCGGGCCCGCACCTCGGCGGTGGGGCGGGTGGGGTCGGCGCTCTCGTGGGTGCGGACGTCCAGGGCGGCGGCGTCCACGGCGAACCAGCGGGTGCCGTGGGCCGCTTCGGCGGCGAGCAGGACGAGGTCGGCCTCGCCCGCGCCGAGAACGGGCGGCGCGAGCCCGTCGAGCAGGTACCCGCCGCCCTCGACGGCGACGGCGGTGAGGCCGCCGGGGCCGAGGGCGACCGCCCCGGTCCGGCCGTCGAGCGGCGCGGCCCCGGCCCTGTCCAGGAGTACGGATGCCAGCGCACTCGGCAGGAAGGGCCCGGGCAGCGCCGCCCGGGCGGCCTCCTCCACCACGACGGCCAGATCCAGCAGCGTGCCGCCCTCCAGATGGGGCGCCAGCAGTCCGGCCGCCGCGAGCCCGTCCCAGTAGCCGGGCCGCGTCCCGCTCCGCGGCGGGGTGTCCAGCAGCTTGCGCACCTCCTCGGGCGGCACGGCCCGCCCCACCCAGCCGCGCACGGCGTCGGCCAACTCCCGCTGTTCTCGCGTGATTCCGATGCCCATGCGCGGCAGACTAGAACACGTTCCAATCTGACGGAAGGTCAGCAGGACGTGTTCTTCGGCGCCTGCGACAATCGTCGGACGAGGACGGACAAGGAGGCACGAACGTGGTCATGGCCCTCATGCTCGGAGTGCTGGCACTCGCCGTGGCCGGCTGCGCGTGCGTGGTGTGGACGGCTCGCGGCGGCGGCCCCCGCTGGGCCCACGCGGTCGCCACCGCCACCCTCACCGCGGGCGGCCTGCTCCACGCCGCCCGCAAACGCCGCCGCCGCGGGATCGGCGGCAGCGGCCGCAGCGACGGAGACGGCGACTAGTACTGCAACCGTCTTCGCTGTGACGGTTTGTTGTTGTTCGCAGTGGCTGACGCGGGCTTGCTGTTGTCGGCGGCTTCGCCCATGGACCAGTGCACGACGTGGCCGGTGGAGGCGGGTCGGCGGTGGGTGAGGCGGGTGATCAGGCGTCGGAGTTCGGGGAGGGTGAGGGGGATGGCCTCCAAGGATCCGTTCCTGCCTTCCCGGCGTCCGCCGCTCGGGCCCCAAGGACGGTGAGACAGGCATGGGCGGCCATGGCGAGGGTGATGGGCGGTGCCAGCCGGGGTGGCGGCGGACCTGGTAGTCGTCCAGGCCGCATTCCTGCTTCGCGTGGGCCATGGCCCATCGGGAGACGACGGTGTCGTGGCGGGTGGTGGCCATGACGTGGAAGACATCGGCCCGCTCGAGCTCCCTGCCTCCTCCGCGAGCGTCCAGCCGTTCTTCCGTTCCGACGGGGCTGTCAGTCCCCGGACATACGTGCCGTGACAGACGTAGCCGTCGCTTGGTGGCTACAGTCCCGGAACTGCCACCAGGCCGTACTGAAGCGTCCTCAACAACCCTCCTATGATTTCGCGGGCGCGGGCGCTGGCGTGGACGCGGGCGCGGATCCGGCGGGGGCGGCCGGTGGAGGCGGCGAGGGAGCGTCGGGCTCCCGGTTGTTGCGGTCGGTGATCCACGCGTCCGCGCCGGGCAGGTGCAAGTCGGCTTCGACGACTGCCCGGTTTTCCGCACATGTCGCCGAAGGCGGGGGACAGGACGTCACCGACACCACGTTCTGCCGCCGGCATCCGCGGCCCGCATGGGCCGTGGATCCGGGAATGGTGGCCCTCCAGCCCGTGCTCGTGTACGTCCGGATGGCGTCGGTGAGGCATTGGCGTGTGTCCGCGGGACTCAGCGCCTGCGCCTGCAGGTGCGCGTACATGTCCTGGTAGGCCTCTACGTCGGAACGTTTCTCCACGTAGAGGTTGCTGGTGAACCTCTCCTGATACACCACGCCGGGTTCGGAGGTATCGGCGAACTCGAGCATCGAGAACTGCCCGGAGACTCCGGGATGTGCTCCCGCGGAGTGCGGGAGCACCTGCATCGTGATGTGTGGCTGTGTGCTCATGCGGGCCAGATGCTCCAGCTGATCGCGCATGACCTCGCGGCTGTCGACGACGCGCCACAGCACCGACTCGTCGAGTACGACCCACAAGCGAAGTGGGCGGTCCGAGGCCTTCGTGATCCGGTCCTGGCGGCGCAGGCGTGCCTGCAGCCGCGCGGCTGCCTGTTCAGTGGTGGGGAGCGGGAGCGTCGCCGCGATGAGAGCCCGGGCGTAAGCGGGCGTTTGCAGCAGGCCCGGTACCACCAGCGGCTCGTAGGAGCGGACCGAGGCGGCTTGGTCCTCCAGGCCGATATAGGAGCCGTCGGGAATGTCGCCGTAGGCGTTCCACCAGCCTTCCTGGCGGGGCTCCTTGGCCAACTCCATCAGCAAGTCGACGATCTCCCGGTCCCGGACGCCGTAGAGGGCGCACAGATCACGGACATCGCGTGGATTGATGCGACGGTGGCCGTTCTCCAGGAGACTGAGCTTGGGCTGGGAGACGAGCAGATGCGCGGCTGCCTGTTGCATTTTCAGGCCGCTGGCTTCCCGGAGTCGGCGCAGCTCCGCTCCGAGCCGACGCCTTCTGATAGTGGGATTGACGTACGCCGTCACGGAACTGCTACCTCCACTTAGGAGTTCTGCCGATCAGCAGATTGCCACGGCCGGAGGGGTGCGAATCCCCTATCTGGCCCCGTGTCGTGGGTGCGTTTCCGTCGTACCGCAGAGGGGCCGATGGCGGATGTAGCTGCACAGCCCCCTGTCCGCAGCCTTTGTCCGGCCGTCCCATTGGGGGGAGTCCGACCGGAGCGCGCTCATCGAGCCGTCCGCGATTCCTTCCGAACTATTTAATGGCCAGTCGTATGTTCCGCCGGGCCAACTGGTCGAATGTGTGAATCACCCGAACGATTCGCATTCGATGCGGATTACTTTGAAATATGCCAGTGAAAATGGAAGCGTCCGTACGACGGGGATCTTCCCCCCTAAGCCACCACTCAGGAGTTGGCCCCTCGATGACGCCGAACATCTCTCACATGCCTCAATGGCGCAGAACGCCCGCCCTGATTGCGTCGGCGATCGCGGCGGTGATCGCCGTTGCGGTGGCCACGGTGACGCCGACACCGGCACATGCCATCGCAATCCCCGTACCGCTCGGCACCGCGACCCCCTTCGCGATTCTGGCCGGTACCCAGATCACCAACACCGGCCCCTCGACGGTCACCGGAGACATCGGGGTCCATCCGGGTACGGCCATCACCGGCTTCCGTCCCCCCGTGACGGAGGACGGAACGGTGAACGGAGTCCAGCACCGGGCGGACGCCGTGGCCCTCAGCGCCAAGAACGATCTGGTCAACGCTTACGACCAGGCCGCCGGCCAGCCCGTGGACCAAGCCATTCCGGCGGGCCTCGCCAATGTCACTTTGGCCCCCGGCGTCTACCACGCCGCGGTCGGTCTCGGACTCACCGGCGACCTGGTCCTGGACGCCGCGGGTGACCCCAACGCGGTGTGGGTGTTCCAGATCCCCGAGTCCCTGACGACGGCCTCCGCCAGCCGTGTGCTCCTCGTCAACGGGGCTTCGCCGTGCAACGTGTACTGGCAGATCGGAGCATCGGCCACTCTCGGCAGCGGCTCCACGTTCGTGGGCACGATCATGGCTCTGAGCTCGATCACCGTGGATGACGGAGTGTCGGTCGCCGGTCGGTTGTTGGCTCGTAACGGCCTGGTGTCCTTGATCAACGACTCGGTCGACATCGGGACCTGCGCCACCGGGGGTACCGGTGGGACCACGGGTGGTCTGGTCACGGGCGGTGTGGTCGCCGGCACGACCACGGGCGGCACCGCGACCGGCGGCACGGCGACCGGAGGCACTACGGGCGGCGGAACCGCGGGCGGTCTCCTCGGCGGGGTGACGACCGGCGGTACCACGGGCGGTGGCCTCTTGGGCGGAGTCCTGGGCGGAGCCACCGGCGGCCTTCCCGGCGGTCTCATCGCGGGTACCACGGGCAGCACCACGGGTGGCGCCAACGGCGGAATCCCCGGCTACCCCAAGCCCCCGCATGACCATGGCAAGCCCCCGCATGACCACGGCAAGCCCGGTCACGACCACGGCCGGCCTCCGCATGACCACGGCAAGCCCGGTCACGACGAGCACGGCAAACACGGTGACGACGAACAGGGCGAGCAGGGCTACGGCGAGTAAGGCAGAGCCCGGTCACGACAAGCACCACAGGCACGACGAGTAGGCAGCCAGACGGGGTCGGGCGGCGAAGCGGCACCGCGATCGCCGCCCGGCATCGGCGAGAGCTCGGGAGATCAGTTGAGCGCAGTCGGGACGCAAGGGCCGGTCGGAGCCGTGCCGGAGGCGGCGGAGTCGGCGGATGTGAAGAAGCCGAAGCAGCAGCGCGGCACTTCGGCGCGGACACCTGGCCCGGACCCGGACGGGAACCCCCTGGTCGAGCCGACCGGTTCAGAAAACCCGACCGGCCCGTGGAAAGCCGGAGTCTCGGCCGGTGTGGTCGTGTGCGTGGCGACGGCCCTGATCCATGTCCTCCTGGTCTTCCTTCACGTGGCACCCCCGAACACCGTCTCACAACGGTACAGCCGACAGATCAACGCATGGGTCTTCCCCCTGTTCGAGCAGAACTGGCGCCTGTTCGCCCCCGATCCGGAGTCGGTCAACCGGCAGATCTCGGCGAGGACCGTACGCACCGCCCCGGACGGCACCGCACAGATCAGTGACTGGTTCGATCTGTCCGGCCCGGACGGTGCCGCCGTCGAGCACAACGCCTTCCCCAGCCACACGACGCAGAACATGCTCCGGCGGGCCTGGAGTTCCTACCTCGAAACGCACGGCGGCGACGACCAGCCGCGAACCGAACGGGCTCTGATGATGCAGAAGTACCTGCGCAACATCGCGGCGCATCGTGTGGCCGCCCAAGGCGGTGGCCGCTTCGACTCCATCCAGTTGCGGGTGATCACCCGCCGCATCGGCCCACCCGCACCAGCCGGCGGCCTTCGCCGGGCCACGCCCGCTACCCCGCCTGCCGACATCCGCTACCTGCCCGTGTGGACGGTGGACGCGCATGAGCACTGAGCAGGCCTCCTCAGCGCGTCGCGTCTCCTTCGCTGTCCTCACCGAGACGCCGATCTCCCTCTACGCGGCCGCCGTGCTGCGCATCGGGTACGGATTCCTCTACCTCGTCTTCCTGCTCCGCGAGTTCCCCCACCGAAACGAGATCTGGGGTCCCGGGTCACCGTGGACCCCGGATCTCGCCAGGGAACTGTTCGACCAGACCGGCTGGCTCAGCGTCCTCACCCTCTCCGACAGCCGGCCGTACTTCGAGATCTGTTACGCGGGGGCTCTCGTCACGTCGGCACTGTTCGTGCTCGGCTGGCGGACCAGAGCGGTCTCCGTGCTGTTCGCGGTCGTGGTCGCGTCGTTCCATTCCAGGGCGGTCTTCATGACGGACGGAGGGGACAACGTCACCCTCCTCATGTCGATGTACCTCGTGTTCACCGCGTGCGGCCGCCGCTGGTCCCTCGACGCGGCCCGACTCCGGACACCGGCGGGCCTGCCGACCGGTCGGCGAACGCGGCACCTCGTCCGTGCCCGGCGGACGTTGACCACGGTGCTGCACAACTGCGGCATGTTCGTCATTGCCGCTCAGGTCTGCTTCCTCTACGGATCCGCAGGGCTCTACAAGGTGCAAGGCGGTTCCTGGGGGAACGGAACGGCCCTCCACTACGTCATGAACCTCGATCTGTTCCGGCCCTGGCCGGCCCTGTCGCTCATGGCCGACGCGCACCCGGCACCGCTGGCCGTCGCCGGCTACCTGACGGTGCTGCTCCAGGTGGCATTCCCGTTCGTCCTGTTCGGCAGACTGAAGTATCCCGTCCTCACCATGCTGCTCGGCATGCATCTAGGTATCGCCGTGCTCCTGGGCCTGCCGCTGTTCTCCGGCGCGATGATCGTCGCGGACGCCACCTTCCTGCCGGATCGCTTCTACCAAGCACTGGGACGACGGTGGCGGCGCACCGTCCGGCGGACGCAGGCCGCCGCATCCCCGCGGCAGGGGAGGGGAAAGCCCGCACTCGTGCCGCAGCGGCAGGCGGCCCCCGCCGTGCCGCGCGACCGCGCCATCGTCGCGAGCGAGCGAGGACAGGCGTAGGACGCGAAAACTTCTGTGCCCCTGCCGATCAGATACTCGTCCATGCGTCGAGGAAAGCCTTTCGCCGGGCTGGATCGGCGGATTTCTGGTGGGCGTGCAGGACCCGCCAAGCCGTGAGTTCGAGGTCTCGGAGCCACAGCTCGCCGATGACCTGCGTCTTGAGGTCGGGGAGGTGGTCGGACTCGGAGAGTGCCTGGCCGATGACCTCTCCGGCTGCGATGCGCTGGGGCGGCGTCATCTCGTCGACAGCCGAGAGGATTTGCCCTGCCAGCCCGGACCCCTCGCCGGCCAACGAACTCAGCACGCACGTCTTGATGTTGGCGGGCAGTAGGTAGAGAGAGCCGGAAGACCTCCACAAGTCCGACCAGAAGCGCTCTCCAGCCTCGGTGGGAGCGGGGAGCGCGGCCAGCAGTCCGAGAAGGTGGGCGGTGGCCGCGTAGCCGTCGGAGTGGGCCGATGCGACGACGGCGATGTGAGCGACGCGCTCCACGTCGATTCGCCCGGCGTCGAGGCGCGGATCCAGTCCCAGCCGCTGTTCCAGCTGATGGGCAAGGGGAACGGATGCGTGGGAGCGGAACTCGGGAAGCATCGGCGGTCCTTGAACGTCGGGGAGCGGAGATCCCGTTCGGGAGCTCTGATCGTTCCCACGGGCCGTCGGATTACACGAGTTCCGCCTTCCCGAGTTGGCGGAAGACTGCCCCTAAGGGAGCCATCAGCGGCTGCATTCGACGCGCCCGGCGACGCCCGCCCGGGGGAGCGCGCCAGGCCTCCGCGACCGCGGCTCCGCACAGGCTCCTAGCATGAGCGCATGGTTGCCCGTGATACCCAGCAGTCCGAGTCAGAACGGGAAGCAGTGTTTCGAGACGACACCGAAACCGGCAGCGCACCTTCCGCACCCACCGGAACGGGACGGGAGGACTCTCGCCCGGTTGGCGGCCTGGTCGAGCGAGCGGCCGATCTGGTGGAGCCGATCAAGCCGAGGCTACGGGGCTGGCTTCACGCCGGTATGGTCCCCACCTCGCTCGCCGCGGGCATCGTCCTCATCTGCCTGGCAGGGAGACCGCACGCCGCCGTTGCCTGCGCCGTGTACTCCATCACCGCCTGGTTGTTGTTCGGGACGAGCGCGGTCTACCACCTCGGCACGTGGGGCCCACTCGGCGAGGCCGTTCTGCGCCGCCTCGACCACGCCAACATCTTCCTGATCATCGCAGGCACCTGCACCCCGCTCGCCGTGCTCCTGCTCGCCGCTGACCAAAGGTCGACCCTCCTGTGGATCGTGTGGACAGGCGCGTTGGCGGGCATCGCGTTTCGGGTCCTGTGGGTCGGAGCTCCCCGCTGGCTGTACACCCCTTGCTACCTGGCCCTCGGCTGGGCGCCGGTGCGTTACCTGCCCGACTTCCTGGACAGCGGCGGATCGGCCGTACTCGCCTGGATCGTGGCCGGAGGCCTCCTCTACAGCGCGGGCGCGGTGGTGTACGCCCTCCAGCGGCCCGACCCCTCACCCCGCTGGTTCGGCTACCACGAGGTGTTTCACGCCCTTACCGTTGCAGCCTTCACCGCGCACTACATCGCCATCTTCCTGTCCGCCCACTGACCACGCCGGTGCCAAGTGCGCCTGCCGTGCGACCGAGCGGATGCCAGGACAGGAACGGCTCTCCCGGCCCCGGGGGTGACCCCCTGCCGTGTACCGGTTCGCCCGGTCCGAGCCGCGGGAGTCGGCGTGGGCGTATATGCGGGCCTGATGGCCCCGTTGGAGCGGAAGAACGGCTGGACGCTCGCGGAGGAAGCCGGGCAGGCGGCTACGGACCGGATGCGCCGGCTGTTGAACCGGTGTGACTGGGACACGCAGGAGGCCTTCGACGACGTGCACGAGTACGTGGTCGCCTTCGAGACGAAAGGGCCATCGCGGAAGTGATGCCCGCCGACCCATTAGCCAGCGCCGGCCGGAGGGGCTGCGGGTGGAGGTGACGGACGGGTGCCCCGGCCTCCGCTGGGGCGCGCTCCCCCGGCCGGCCGGGAAGACGGTGTGGTTCGCGTGCGACGGGTGACCCCCGCCCGCCCCGCTCGGAGATAATGCCCCGGCGAGCGGAACGATCAAGGGCGACGGGGGCCGAGGGGCGTGCGGGAGATCATCGAAGGGCGTTACGCGCTCGACGAGTTGCTCGGCAGGGGCGGCTTCGGCGAGGTGTGGCGGGCCAAGGACTCCCGGGTGGGCCGCTGGGTCGCGGTGAAGATCGGCTATCCGCAGACTCCGGAGGAGACCCGCCGGTTCGAGCGGGAGGCCAGCCTCGCCGGGAACCTGGCCCACCCCGCCATCGCCACCATCCACGACTTCGGCCGCACCCGGCGCGGCGGGCGCGACGCGGTGTTCCTCGTCATGGAGCTGCTCCAGGGCCGCAGCCTCGCCGAGGTCCTGGAGGGCGGGGTGCCGCCGCTCGCCGACGCCCTGGCGTGGGCCGCGCGGATCGCCGACGCGCTCGGGGCCGCGCACGACGCCGGGATCGTCCACCGGGACGTCAAGCCGGCCAATGTGATGGTCACCGAGGGCGGCGCCGTCAAGGTCCTCGACTTCGGGATCGCCAAGTCCTCGGGCGCCCCCGGCACGGAGCTGACCGCCACCGGGATGATCATCGGCTCCTTCCCGTACATGGCGCCGGAACGCTGGACGGGCGGCGCGAACGGGGTCCCCGTCGACGGGCGGGCCGATCTGTACGCCCTCGGCTGCGTCCTGACGGAGCTGCTGACCGGCCGGCGGCCCTTCCCCGCCCGCGAGATGCACGAACTGCTCGCCCACCACCTGACGACCGCGCCGCCCGCGCCCGGTTCGTTGTACGAGGGAATCCCGGCCGCGCTGGACGAGCTGGTGCTCGGGCTGCTGGCGAAGGACCCGCGCGAGCGGCCCGCCGACGCGCGGGAGGTGAGCCGCAGGCTCGGGGAGATCGCCGGGAGCGCCACCGCCCCGGCCCCCGTACCCGTACCGCCCGCCGTGGCGTACCCACCGCCGCCCGCCTACTCCCCCACCGTGCACACGGCCGCCGGGGACCCCGTCCGGACCATGCTGGAGCGGCGCCTCGACCAGGTGCTCGACGAGGATCCGGCGGACCGCCCCGTACGGCTGGACATGCTGGTCGCCGACCTGACGGAGGAGCTGGGCGCCCAGGACGCGCTGACCGTACGGGCCGCCTACCACCGGGCCATGACCGTACGCGGGCACTCCCGCAGCGAGCTGGAACGCATCCTGCCGCGCATGGTGCGCGTGCTCGGGCTGGAGCACCCCGACACCATCGCCGCGCGGGCCGCCTGCGTCGGGGAGGCCGCCGCCTACGGGCCCGGCGACGGGCGCCGCCACGAGGCGGAGCTGCGCGAGATCATCGAGCAGGCCGGGCGGGTGCTCGGCGCCGACGACCCCGTCACGCTGTCCGCCCGCTACCACCTGGCCGGAGCCCTCCAGCGCGGTGACGCCTCCCACGCCGGCCGGTGGGGCTCCGAGACCGCCGAGCAGGCGCACGCCGAACGCGGCTGGCTGGCGCCGCTGCTGCCCGACCTGGAACGGCGGCTGCCCGCCGACAGCCCGGTGCTGCTCGACGTACGACGGCGCCTCGCGCACGACGCCTGGCTGCTCGGTGACTTCGCCGCCGCCGCGCCCCTGTTCCTGCGGCTGTACCCGGACCTGGCGACACTGGCGGAGCGCGGCGACCCGGAGACCGCGTACCGGGTGCTGCGCTGCGTCGGCGGGGCGGGGGAACCGGGGCGGGCGCTGCCGCACCTGAAGGCGCTGCTGCACCGGCTCCACCTGACGGCCGGGAACACGCACTGGCTGACGCAGGAGGTGACGGAGGTCCGCGACGCGTTCCGGCGGGCGCTGCGCGAGGACCGCCTCGCGGAGCTCGGCGGGGGCCTGTCCCGGCTGTTCGGCCGCTGAGCGGACGGCCGGCGCACCGCGCAACGGGGCCCGCCCATGGCGTCCTACCCGCCGGTAAGGCAGCATGGCCCGGCACCGACCCGCAGCTCAGCAGGAGGAACCACATGGCCACCCCCAAGCCGCAGACCCTGGCCGCCTTCGAGGCCGCCAAGGGGTTCATGCCCGTCGGCGAGGGCCTCGCGCTGTACGAGGCGGCGGTGGCGGCGGCGGAACTCGGGCTGCCGCTGCTGGAGGTCGGCACGTACTGCGGGCGCTCCACCATCCTGCTGGCCGACGCCGCCCGCGCGGCGGGGGTGCCCGCGCTGACCGTGGACCACCACCGGGGCAGCGAGGAGCAGCAGCCGGGCTGGGAGTACCACGACCCGTCGGTCGTGGACCCGAAGGTCGGGCTGATGGACACCCTGCCGACCTTCCGCCGCACCCTGCACGCGGCGGGGCTGGAGGAGCACGTCATCGCGCTGGTGGGCCGCTCCCCGCAGGTGGCCGCGGCCTGGGGCGGCCCGCTGGGCCTCGTCTTCATCGACGGGGGCCACACCGACGAGCACGCGACCGGCGACTACGAGGGCTGGGCCCCGCACCTGGCCGTGGGCGGGACCCTGGTGATCCACGACGTCTTCCCCGACCCGGCCGACGGCGGGCAGGCCCCGTACCGCATCTACCTGCGCGCCCTGGCCTCGGGCGCCTTCGAGCAGGTCTCCGCGACGGACTCCCTCCACGTCCTGCGCCGCACGGCCCCGGGCATCTGACCGCACGGGGGACGCGGGCCTGCGGGCCACGGCACGCAGTCCCCCGCCCCCGGCCGCCGGGCCTCGCGGCCATACAAGCGGGTCATCGCACCACGCCCCCGGATGGAGCAGGGTCCGTACGGGGCCCGGTCGTGCGTTCTAGCATCGCGAGGTGCGCTACGACGACAGTTCCCCGGCCCCCGAGTCCCGCGACTCCATCGATCCCGACCGGCCCTGGTACACGCGCCGCTCCACCCTCTCGGTGGCGGTCGCGGTCCTGGCCCCGACCGTCCTCGCCGGCTGGGTCCTGACCCAGGTGGCGTCGGGGACGGGCGCCGACGCGAAGCGGCCCGCCGCCCTCGCCCCGCTCCCGGCCTCGCACACGGCGGCGGCGGGCGACGCGAAGTCCAGCGCGTCCCCGTCCGCCCCCGTCTCCCCCGCCGCCCCCGCCGCGGCCCCCGCCAAGGGGCCCCTCGCGGGCAGGACGGTCGTGATCGACCCCGGCCACAACACCGGCAACTTCAAGCACACCGACGAGATCGACCGCCAGGTGGACATCGGCACCAACCGCAAGGAGTGCGACACCACCGGCACCACCACCAACTCCGGTTACATGGAGGCGGAGTTCACCCTCGACGTGTCGCGTCGGCTGCGCACGATCCTGGAGGGTCGCGGGGTGCGGGTGGTGCTCACCCACGAGGCCGGCACCGCCCGCCCCTGGGGCCCCTGCATCGACGAGCGGGCCCGGATCGGCAACGAGGCCCGCGCCGACGCCGTCGTGTCCGTCCACGCGGACGGGGTCTCGGCCGGCAACCGCGGCTATCACGTCATCCTCCCCGCCCGGGTCAAGGGCGGCGCCGCCGACACCGCCGCGATCATCGAACCCTCCCGTCAGCTGGGCGAACGCATCGGGAGCAACTTCGCCCGCGCCACCGGCTCCGCGCCCGCCAACTACCTCGGCTCCGGTACCGGACTCGTCGTCCGCGACGATCTGGGCGGACTCAATCTCTCGACACGGCCCAAGGTGTTCATCGAATGCGGCAACATGCGTGACGGCAAGGACGCGGCGCAGCTGATGAGTCCGGAGTGGCGTCAGAAGGCAGCACAGGGCATCGCGGACGGCATCGTCGGTTTCCTCGGGGGCTAGGGCCCCGGGGGCGGCCCGCCGCCCCGATCCTCTCGGCCTCGGGAAACTCCGTACCATGGTGCCGCCACCCCGCTGCAGCCCGGCACGCGCCCGCACGACCGCGGCGCCACGAGACGACCGAGACCGAGAAGGACACCAGAGACGTGAACATCCGCTCCCTCACACGAGGCGACGGCGTGGTGATCGGAGCAGCGGCGCTGCTGTTCATCGCCTCGTTCCTCGACTTCTACTCCGCCACCAACGTGGACCTGCCCAGCGCGTGGGACACGGACTCCTTCGGGCTGGCACTGCCCACGATCTTCCTGACCGGCTTCGCCGCCGCCGGTCTCCTTATCGCGGCGCGCTTCCAGCCCGAGGGCCGCAAGCTCGCCGGGCTGACGCTGACCGGCTGGGGCACGGTGCTGGCGGTGGCGGCCGCCTGGAGCGCGCTGTGGTCGCTGATCGTCATCCCGACCCGGCTCGACCTCGGCGCCGGCTGCATCCTCGCCTTCCTCGCCACGCTGGCCCTGGCCGGTGTCGCGATCGCCGGTACGAAAATCCCCGCGCTGGCCGGTCCGCTCGTGCCGGAGCCCCGGCCGGTCGCCCCCGCGCCCTACGGCGGCCACCAGCCGCAGCAGCCGGGCACCGGGTACGGCTACCCGGGCGGCCCGCAGCAGCAGACCCCGTACGGGTCCACCCCGCAGCCCGTGCCGCCGTACGGCGGTACGCCGCAGGACCCCGCCCCGGCGCCCCAGCCGCAGCCGGCCGCGGAGTTCAGCCCGTTCTGGTTCGCGGTGCCGGTGGCCCGCCCGCTGTTCGGCGAGGACGGCTCCCCCACCCCGATCGCGGAACTCGCGCCGGGGACCTGGTACCTCGCCGTCGACCAGCGCGGCCCGGCCTCGCTGATCGCCCAGACGCAGGACGGCCGCCGCGGCGTGCTGAACGACACCTCGGGCATCCAGCGCGGCTGACCTACCGCCGGCCCCCTGCGAAGGCCCCCGCCCCTCCGGGCGGGGGCCTTCGCCCTTCACGGCGCGACCCGCGTGCCCTACAGTCACCTGACGCCTCGTCAGATTGCCTCAGGCCTCAGGGGGACCCATGCGCCTAGGACTCGCACTCGGATACTGGGGCCGCGGCCCCCACCCGGCCCACCTCGACCTCGCCACCGAGGCCGAGCGGCTCGGCTACGACTCGGTGTGGACCGCCGAGGCCTGGGGCTCCGACGCCTTCACCCCCCTGACCTGGATCGCCGCCCACACCTCGCGCATCCGCCTCGGCACCGCCATCGCCCAGATGGCCGCCCGCACCCCCACCGCCACCGCCATGCACGCCCTCACCCTGGACCACCTCTCCGGCGGCCGGATGATGCTGGGCCTCGGCCTGTCCGGGCCGCAGGTGGTGGAGGGCTGGTACGGGCGCCCCTTCCCCGCGAGCCCGCTCACCGCGACCCGCGAGTACGTCGACGTCATCCGGCAGGTGCTGCGCCGCGAGGCCCCGGTCACCCTCGACGGCCGCTTCCACCGCCACCCGTACCAGGGCGAGGACGGCACCGGCCTCGGCAAACCCCTCAAGCCGATCACCCACCCGCTGCGCCCGGACCTGCCGGTCCTGCTCGGCGCGGAGGGCCCGAAGAACATCGCCCAGACCACCCGCATCGCGGACGGCTGGCTCCCCCTCTACTGGTCCCCGACCCGCACCGACGCCTACCGCGCCTCCCTGGCCGACCTCCCCGAGGGCTTCATGATCGCCCCGATGGCCCGTGCCCACGTCTGCGAGGACGTCGCCGAAGGCCTGCTCCCCGTCAAGGCGATGCTCGGCTTCTACATCGGCGGCATGGGCCACGCGGCCCGCAACTTCCACGCCGACCTCATGGCGCGCATGGGCTACGAGGAGGAGGCCCGCCGCATCCAGTCCCTCTTCCTGGCGGGCCGCACCCAGGAAGCGGTCCTGGCCGTCCCCGACGCCTTCGCCGACGAGATCTCCCTGATCGGCCCCCGCGCCCGCATCGCGGAACGCCTGGAACTCTGGCGCAAGGGCCCGGTGACCGACCTCCTGGTCACCGCCCCCGACCCCCACACCCTCCGCGTCCTGGCGGAACTGAACGCCTGAGGCTTGAGCCCCGGTCAGTCGGTGCCTTCGACGATGCGGAAGTCGCGCTCGACGCCGTCGGCGAGGGCGACCAGCGCCTCCTGGTAGGCAACGCTCTCGCGCGCCGCGACGGCCTGCTCGAAGCTGTCGAACTCGATCACGATGGTGCGCTCGGCGGTTCCGGCGTCATGCGCCACGATCCGGCCGCCACGGACGAGGACCCGCCCGCCCGCGGCCTTGACGGCCGCAGCGGCCAGCTTGTCGTAGGCGGCCAGTTTCTCAGGGTCGGAAATGGTGCGGTAGGCGCTGACCCAGTAGCCCTTGGGCATGGAACCTCCAGTGTGTCGACGGTGGGCCAAGGAAACAGGACCCGGGACGGCGGGCGGCCCGCAATGATCACCACATGGCTGGTCTGATCACGGCAGCGGTGCCGTCCTGGACGGTTCCCTTCGGCGGGTTCGGGCAAGGACAAACCTCAGGCGACCGCCTTCAGGAGGTCGGCCAGGTCCAGGGCCATCACCGCGATCTCGATGTCCGGGCCGCCGTCCGCCGTGGCGCAGGTGACGATACGGGAGCCCGGGTTGATGGAGAGGGCCTCCCGGACCGTCGGGGGGCGGACGGTATCCGGGCGGGCCGCGGCCAGGGGGACGGCCGGGCCGCGGGTGGGCTGCCAGCGGGGGGCGTCCTGGTCCGCGTGGACCCGGCCGGCGCGCCAGCGGCCCTGGCCGCCCGGGCGGCGGGCCATGCCCGGGATGCCGGCGGGGGAGCCGGCCTCCGCCCTCTGGCGGTGCTTGCGGCGGAAGAGCCAGCCGGCGACGGCGGCCACGAGGGCGAACAGCAGGAACTCGATCACATGCGCCATTAAAACAGGGTGGAATGACCGAAAACCGCCCACCGGAGTACCGGTGGGCGGTTCGCCGGGCTCGCGGGAGGGGTCAGCCGCCGCTGAGCTGCGAGGCGCTCGGGACCTTGTCGGTCACCGGGGCGCCCGCACTGCTGCCCGCGTTCTTCACGCCGTCGATGACGTTCTGGAAGGAGCTGACGTCGGCGTCGCCCGCCTGGCCCTTGCGGAGCTTGGACCCGAGGCCCTTCAGGGACTCGATGCCCGAGGTCAGCGGCCCCATCGCCTTGGAGAGCAGGGGGTCGCCCTTGGCGTTGTCGGCCGCCGCCTTCAGCCGGTTGTACGCGAAGGCGCCCGCCAGGCCCGCCTTGATCAGCGCGAACGTACGGCCCTTGGCGCCCTTCTTGAACTTGCCCGCCTGGTACGGCTTGACGATCCACTGGTACGTGGCCCCGGCCGCGAGACCGGCGTTGGCCACGAAACGGGTCTTGGCGAACTTCTGCCTCTCGGCCGACGTGCTGGGCGCGGGCGTCGCGGCGGCCAGCTCGTCCTCCTCGGCGGCCACCGGTTCGGCGGCGGCGAGGACGGCCAGGTCGGCGGCGGCGGCCGAGGAGATCTCCTCCTGCCGGCCCTGGCCGCCGTTCGTGCCTGCACAGGCGGTGGCGCCGGCCAGCAGCGCGGTGGACAGGACCACCGCGGTCAGGGCGCGGCGGAATCGGACGGTCACGGGTAGGGACACGGGTTGCCTCCGGGGACTGAGGTGTCCTCCGCAGCCTCGCCCCGGCCCGTCTGCTGCGCTACTTGGGGGACCCGTTCGGGTTTCGCCGGCCCCAACGCGGCAAGACGTTTGACATGTCCCCTTACACCCGAGCACACTCCCGCGCACATGCCGGTGGCGGCAATCCGGTGGCCAGGGCCATTGCCCTGGTGGCGGACGTCGCCGCCTTCCTGATCGTCCTCTGGATCGCGCTGTGGCTGCTGGACGCCAACCAGGGCAACGCCCTGGTGTCCTTCGTGCACGACGCCGCCGACTGGCTCGCCGGCTGGTCGTACGACCTGTTCACCTTCGACCGCGACTGGGTGCAGGTCGTCGTCGGCTACGGCCTGGCCGCCGTCGTCTACCTGCTCGTCGGCCACGCCGTGGCCGGCCGCCTCGCCCGGCGCTGAAACGGGCGCTGAACCCGGCGCCCGGCCTGGCGCCCGGCCCGGCGCCGAGCCGCCGGCTCCCACCCGGCGGCTCCCCGCCCCGCAGTGCTCCGGCCCCCGACGCTCCGGCCCGCCGACGACGTGTCGGCGGGCCGGAGCGCGTTGTTCAGCGGCAGCAGTCCGGTTCCAGGCCGCGCGGCAGCGCGAGCCCGCCGAACACCTCGCCGGTCGCCTCGTCCCCGCCCAGCGCCGCGACCGCGAGCAGCAGCGAGCCGGCCGTCCAGGTCGTCTGCTCGACCGGCCACACCGCCCGGTCGTCGAAGACGTAGCCCGTCCAGTACATGCCGTTGTCGGCGCGCAGGTGGCCGATCGAGCGCAGGACCTCCAGCGCCCGGTCCGACTCGCCCATCACCCACAGGGTCAGGGCCAGTTCACAGGACTCCCCGCCGGTCACCCACGGGTTCGGCAGGACGCACCGCACCCCGAGGTCCGGTACGACGAACTCCTCCCAGCGCTCCTCGACGCGGGACTTCGCCGCCGCCCCGGACAGGGCGCCGCCGAGGACGGGGTAGTACCAGTCCATCGAATAGCGGGACTTGTCGAGGAAGCGCTCCGGATGGTGGCGCACGGCGTGGGCGAGCGCGCCCGTCGCCAGCTCCCAGTCGGGCTGCGGCTCCCCCCGGTGGTCGGCGATGGCCAGGGCGCAGCGCAGGGCCTGGTGGATGGAGGAGGAGCCGGTCAGCAGGGCGTCGGTGACGATGGTCCCGTCGGCCTCCCGCTTCCAGCCGATCTCCCCGCCCGGCTGCTGGAGGCCGAGGACGAACTCGACGGCCGCGTACACGGCGGGCCACATCCGGTCCAGGAAGGGGTCGTCGCCGGTGGCGAGGTAGTGGTGCCAGACGCCGACGGCTATGTACGCGACGAAGTTGGACTCCCGGCTCGCGTCCTGCGGCGCTGCGGTGTCCACGCCCTCGGGCCGGTCCGCGTACGCGGCGTACCAGGAGCCGTCCTCGTTCTGGTGGCGGACCAGCCAGTCGTACGCCCGCTCCGCGGCCTCGTGCTCGCCCGCCGCGTCGAGGGCCATCGCGGCCTCGGTGTGGTCCCACGGGTCGAGGTGGTGGCCGCGGAACCAGGGTATGGCGCCGTCGGAGCGCTGCGCCGCGAGGATCCCGGCGACGGTGGCGGCGGCCTCCCCGGCGGTCAGGACGCCGTCGAGGACGAGGTGCTCGGGCACCTCGGGGACGGTGCGCCCGGGCGAGGTCACTGGGCCGCGCCGACGGGAAGGTGCGGCT
Source organism: Streptomyces sp. NPDC102258 (assembly GCF_055584685.1). Classification (NCBI taxonomy): domain Bacteria; kingdom Bacillati; phylum Actinomycetota; class Actinomycetes; order Kitasatosporales; family Streptomycetaceae; genus Streptomyces; species Streptomyces sp. NPDC102258. Next base: position 13,936 of record NZ_JBVJLO010000010.1, on the reverse strand, counting down.
TGGTCGCGTACGCCACGAAGCTCTTGCCGATGACCGGGTTGAGGGCCTGCTCGGCGAGCCGGGTCGCCAGCGGCTTCTTCATGATGTCCCAGACCAGCAGCTTGTGGTACGCCTGCACCGGCAGCGCCTTGTCGTTGTCGACGCCGAAGGCGCACTTGAGCCACCAGTACGGGGAGTGCAGGCCGTGCGCGTGGTGCGTGCCGTACGGCTTGAGGCCCGCGGCCTCCATCTTGCCGAGCAGTTCGTCCGCCTTGTAGATGCGGATGTGGCCGCCCTCGACCTCGTGGTAGGCGTCGGAGAGCGCCCAGCAGATCTTCTCCGGGCCGTAGCGGGGCACGGTGATCGCGATGCGGCCGCCGGGCTTGAGGACGCGGACCATCTCGGCGAGGACGCCCTTGTCGTCGGGGATGTGCTCCATCACCTCGGAGATGATGACGACGTCGAAGGACTCGTCGGGGAAGGGCAGGGCGAGGGCGTCGCCCTCCATCGCGGTGGCGGTGGCGCCGGCCGGGGCCTCACCGGCCTCCTTCATGGCGGCGAACCACTTGGCGACCTCGCGGATCTCCTCGCCGTTGCGGTCGACGGCGATCACCTGGGCGCCGCGCCGGTAGCACTCGAAGGCGTGCCGGCCTGCGCCGCAGCCCAGGTCGAGTACGCGGTCGCCGGCGGCGAGCGGGAACCGGGAGAAATCGACGGTCAGCACGGGGTCCTGCCTTCGCGGTCGCGGGGGTGGAGGGGGTTGCGCATGGGACGGGGAAGCGGGAACGGGGAGCGCCGCCGCGGCCGGGGAGGCCGGTGGGGCCGGATGAGCTGGGCGGCGCGGCGGGTCCGGCAGGTCACCGCGCGCCGCGGCGGCCACGGGCTGCCGCGGCCTGCTCGATGGCGGCTCTGTAGTGCCGGACGGTGCCCTCGGCGGCCTTGGCCCAGGTGAACCGGGCCAGGACCCGCTCCCGCCCGGCGGCGCCGAGGCGGGCGCGCAGGGCGGCGTCACCGAGCAGCCGGCCCAGCGCGGCGGCCAGCGCCCCCGCGTCGCCGGGCGGCACGGCCAGGCAGGTCTCGCCGTCGGGCCCGGCCACCTCGGGGATGGCCCCGCCGGTGGTGGCGACGAGCGGGGTGCCGGTGGCCATGGCCTCGGCCGCCGGGAGCGAGAAGCCCTCGTAGAGGGAGGGCACGCAGGCGACCTCGGCACCGCGCACGAGGTCGACGAGCTCGGCGTCGGTGATCCCCTTGACGAAGCGCACCGCGTCCGCCAGGCCGTACTTCTCGATCGCGCGGGCGACCGGCCCGCTCTCGGCGCGCTTGCCGACGACGACGAGGTGCGCGTCGGGCCGCTCGGTACGGAGCTTGGCGAGCGCCTCCACGAGGTGGACGAGCCCCTTGAGGGGGACATCGGCGCTGGAGGTGGTGACGATGCGCCCGGGCACCTCGGCGACGGAGGCGTCGGGCGACCAGAGGTCGGTGTCGGCGCCGATGTGGACGACGTGGATCCGCTCGTCGGGCACGCCGAGGTGCTCGGCGATCTCCTGCTGGGAGGAGCCGGAGACGGTGAGGACGGAGGGCAGCCGGCGGGCGACGCGGCCCTGCATCCGCGTGAACCCGTACCAACGCCGCACGGAGAGCCGCTTCCTGCGGCTCCTGGCGGCGGCGAGGTCGAGGCCCCGGTCGACGGTGATGGGGTGGTGGACCGTCGTCACCAGGGGCGCGCCGAGATCGGCGAGCAGCCCGTAGCCGAGGGTCTGGTTGTCGTGGATGACGTCGAACTCACCGGCCCGCCCCCGCAGATGGCGCCGGGCGCGCAGCGAGAACGTCAGTGGCTCGGGGAAGCCGCCGGTCCACATGGTGGCGACCTCCAGCGCGTCGATCCAGTCCCGGTACTCGTCGCGCTTGGGGGTACGGAAGGGGTCCGGGCTGCGGTACAGGTCCAGGCTCGGCAGCTCGGTCAGCGTGGCGCCGGTGTCGAGGACCGGGTAGGGCTGCGCGCCGATGACCTCGACGCTGTGGCCGAGCTTCACGAGCTCGCGCGAGAGGTGGCGGACGTAGACGCCCTGACCGCCGCAGAACGGGTTCCCCTTATAGGTGAGGAGTGCGATGCGCAACGGGCGGTCGCCGTCGGTGGCGGAACCCGCGAAAGGGCTCGTCACCATGGCCTCTGCGGTCACTCTCGGCCCCCTTCTCCCTGCACTTTCGCCGGAGCGTAACCGCTCGGATAATGTAGAACAAGTTTCAGACTTGATCCCTCGAAGACCATTGAATCTACCGGCCGGAAACCACACCGTAAGAGGCGGAGCAGGTGATTCGCGCCACGGCTCGGACGCCTGAGATGCTGGCCCCGGACCATCCCGGAAACAGCTCCCCGCAACGACACGGAACGCGCCACGGAACGCCAGGAACGGGACACATGACAGCGGAAGCGAAGGCGGTCGCGAAACCGGCGACCACACCGGCGACCACGCCGGCGTCCCCTCCCCTGACGGAACGCCAGGAGGCCCGCCGCCGCCGGATCCTGCACGCCAGCGCGCAGTTGGCCAGCCGGGGCGGCTTCGACGCGGTGCAGATGCGGGAGGTCGCGGAGGCCGCCGGTGTCGCGCTGGGCACCCTGTACCGCTACTTCCCCTCCAAGGTGCACCTGCTGGTGGCCACCATGCAGGACCAGCTCCAGCACATGCACACCACGCTGCGCAAACGCCCCCCGGCGGGCGAGGAGCCCGCGGCACGGGTGGCGGAGACCCTGATGCGCGCCTTCCGCGCCCTCCAGCGCGAACCGCACCTGGCCGACGCGATGGTCCGGGCCCTGACCTTCGCCGACCGCAGCGTCAGCCCGGAGGTCGACACCGTCTCCCGCCTGACCACGGCCATCATCCTGGACGCGATGGGCCTGGAGGCCCCGCCGACGGCGGAACAGCTCTCGGCGGTCCGCGTCATCGAACACACCTGGCACTCGGCCCTGATCACCTGGCTGTCGGGCCGCGCCTCGATCGCCCAGGTCAAAATCGACATCGAAACGGTCTGCCGCCTCATCGACCTGACGTCCCCGGAAAAGTCCTGATAGCGCCGTCGGGGGGAGCGTAGACGGTGATCGGGGTCGGGGGTGGGCGGTGCGCCCTTGCCCGGTCTCAGGGAGGGTTGGGGGCTTCCCGGCAGTCCATCGTCTTCCGTGGCGGGCCGGTCCCTCAAGGGCGCTCCCTTCGGTCGCGTCGCTTCGCGATGGCCTTCGGCCACCCTTGACCGACCGACCCGCCACGGAAATAACGAAGACTGCCGGGAACCCCCCAAGAAACGGTCTGGTCTGAACGAGGCAGGAACGGCCCCGTCACAGTCCTTGATCCCGCCTCCGGTCGCCGCAAAGGGCATACGGCACACTCACAGTCGTTGAGGGGGGCGGGGGGGCGCATCAGATCGCTACGCCCTACCACTCGGCTTAGCGTCTGCGGCCGGCCTGTGGCTGGACATAAGCCGCACCAGCTCCGTCGTGCCCCGGCTATCTCAGCGACAGCAGCCCGGATGGACTACCTGCCCCACTACCTACAGGAAACGACGAGATCATCAGCCCTGAGTGTGGAGAAGCGGCCTGAGAGCTGCGCGGGTGCAGCCGAAGAGCTGCGCGTGTGGGAAAAGGACATCGAATCCGCACTCCACGACCTCAGGTGGCCGTCAGGGACGCCCAGACGAGCCGCAGTCGCTGAGACGAGTCGCAGGGCGTAGCGATCTGATGCGCCCCCCGTCCCCCTGGCGGTCTGTGAGTGGGCCGTGTGCCCGGTAAGGCAACGGGAAGCGGGATCAAGGACTGTGACGGGGTCGTTCCTGCTTCGTTCAGACCAGACCGTTTCTTGGGGGGTTCCCGGCAGTCTTCGTTATTTCCGTGGCGGGTCGGTCGGTCAAGGGTGGCCGAAGGCCATCGCGAAGCGACGCGACCGAAGGGAGCGCCCTTGAGGGACCGGCCCGCCACGGAAGACGATGGACTGCCGGGAAGCCCCCAACCCTCCCTGAGACCGGGCAAGGGCGCACCGCCCACCCCCGACCCCGAGCCCCACCCCTTACCCCCGCTCCCTCCGGGAGTCCTCGCGCAGGGCGTTGTCGCAGGCGCGGCTGTCGTAGAGGGCCGTCAGGTTCAGTGTCCGCAGCAGACCGCCGTTGGAGACGTGCAGCCGCCACGGGCCGCGGGACAGCTCCGTGCTCGGTACGGGATCACCCCGGCGGGCCGTGACGTGCCAGCCACCGGTCTTCAGCCGCGCTTCGACCGCCGCCAGCTGGGCCGGGTCCGCGGGGCCGCCGCCCGACCAGGACGCCACGCATGCTGCGCTCCTCCCGGTCCTGGCCGGGGCCGGGTCTCCCGGGGTGAGGCCGGCCGCGGCCGTTGCGGCGGCGAAGTCCGCTTCCGCCCCGACTCGCGATGCGGCGTCCCCGTACGGGCCGTCGTCGGACCCGGCCGTGATCAGCAGAGCGGCGACGATGGCCGCGACCGCCACGACGACCGCCACGACGACGACGGCGGCGACGGGCACTACCCCGCCGCCGCCCGCTCTCGTACCCCTGCCCATGCCGCACTCCCCCACCCTCACGACGACCACCGCCGCCGGCTCCCTGCGGCCGGCGGCGGTGGTCAGGCTAGCTTCCCGCCCACCCCTAGTCCTCCGGCGGGAACACCGGTTCGCCCGTGGTGGAGAGGGTGATCGTGATGGCTTCCACCGGGCAGCCCTCGGCCGCCGTCAGGGTGGGTTCGTTGGCGTCTGTCTGCGGGGAGCGGGGGTGGGACTGGCGGGCCGAGTCCAGGGCGAAGGCCTCGGGGGCGTGGTTCACGCACATGCCCGAGCCGATGCACACCGCCCGGTCCACCTCGATCTGCCAGCGGTCCCCCATCACGCACCCGCCGGAAGGTGGATCATCTTGTGCTCCAGGTACTCGCTCAGCCCCTCCGGCCCGAACTCCCGTCCCAGGCCGCTGTTCTTGTAGCCGCCGAAGGGCCCCAGCATGTCCAGGCTGAAGGTGTTCACGTTGAAGGTGCCGGTGCGCACCCCGCGCGCGAAGTCGACGCCGTGTTCCACGTCCCCGGTCCAGACGCTGCCGCTGAGTCCGAACTCCGAGTCGTTGGCGATCCGCAGCGCCTCCTCCTCGTCCCCGTACGGGATCAGGCAGACGACCGGCCCGAAGATCTCCTCGCGGGCGATCCGCATCGTGTTGTCGACGTCGCCGAAGAGGGTGGGCTCCACGTACCAGCCGTGTTCCAGGCCGGCCGGGCGGCCGCCGCCGGTGAGGATCTTGGCGCCCTCCTCCTGGCCGATGCGGATGTAGTCGAGCGAGCGCTGCTGCTGGCGCCGGGCGACGAGCGGTCCGAGCTGGGTCGCCGGGTCCAGCGGGTCGCCGACGACGAGGGCTCCGGCGGCCGCCGCGAAGGCGTCGGCGTACTCCTCGTACCGGCTGCGCGGGGCCAGGATGCGGGTCTGGGCGACACAGGCCTGGCCGTTGTTCATCCAGGCGGCCGGGACGATCCCGGCGACGGTGGCGGCCGGGTCGGCGTCGGGCAGGATCACGGCGGCGGACTTGCCGCCGAGTTCGAGGGTGACCCGGGTCAGGTTGCGGGCGGCGACCTCCATGACCCGCCGGCCCGCGGCGACGGACCCGGTGAAGGCGACCTTGTCGACGCCGGGGTGGCCCACCAGGTACTCGCTGACCTCCCGGTCGGCGGGCAGCACCGACAGCACGCCCTCCGGCAGCCCGGCCTCGCGTGCGATGCCGGCCAGGATGAAGGAGTCCAGCGGCGCTTCGGGCGAGGGCTTGAGGATCACGGTGGAGCCGCTGAGCAGCGCCGGGGCGAGCTTGGCGGCGGCCACGAACTGGGGGACGTTCCACGGGATGACGGCGGCGACGACGCCGACCGGCTCGCGGCGCACGAGGATGGGGCCGAGCGCGCCCTGCCGGCGTTCCTCGTAGGGGTAGTCGGCGGCGACCTTGATGGCGGAGTCGTAGACCATCATCGCGCCGAGCGCCTGGGCCAGGACGCTCCAGGAGTACGGGGAGCCGTTCTGGGAGCTGATCGAGCGGGCGATCTCCTCGTGCCGGACGGCGATGGCGTCCTTGATCCGGGTGACGACGGCGGTCCGCTCCTCCAGGCTCAGCCGTGGCCACGGGCCCTGGTCGAAAGCCTTGCGGGCGGCGGCGACGGCCCGGTCCACGTCGGCGCGGGAGGCGTGCGGGACGCTGCCGATGACCTGCTCGGTGTGGGGGGAGACGACGCGGATGGTGTCGGTGCCCAGCGGGTCCGTCCACTCTCCGCCGATGAACAGTTGTCCGTGTTCCACGAGCTCGGTCATCGCTGATGCCTCCCGGCGCTGCGTGCTGCTTGGCGTTCCAGAACTGATACCAGTTCTAGTTCCAGGAGTCCACGGCCGGAGCGGAACGGCCGTGGACCAACCGGGGCCACGGCGGAGAAGATCCGACGACTAGCCAGGAACCGGGAGAGATGGTCGACTTGGGCGACTACTGAAACAGGTTCTCTTTCGGCATGTCTCTTTCGACAGGTTCTCTTTCCAGGGAGTTCTCATGGCCCTCACCCCCGGGACGGCCCAGGTCACCGATCACGGCGGCGGCGTGCGGGGCATCAAGGTCCCCATCCCCGACAACCCGCTCGGGCACACCCTCGTCCACGTCGTCGACACCGACCGCGGCCCCGTCCTGATCGACACCGGCTGGGACGACCCCGCCTCCTGGGACGCCCTCACCGCCGGGCTCGACGCCCTCGGCACCCGCGTCGCCGACGTCCACGGGGTCGTCATCACCCACCACCACCCCGACCACCACGGCCTGTCCGGGCAGGTGCGGGAGGCCTCCGGGGCGTGGATCGCGATGCACGCCGCCGACACCGAGGTCGTCGTACGGACCCGCTCCGCCGAGCCTGGTGTCTGGTACGACTACATGGCCGGGAAACTGGCCGCCGCCGGCGCACCCGAGGAGCACCTCGCCCCGCTGCGGGCGGCCCGCAGCGAAGGCCGGCTGCGGACCCTGCCCGGGCTGCGGGCCGCCGTCCCCGACCGGGAGATCGTCCCCGGCGAGCTGCTGCCGCTGGCCGGCCGCCGGCTCCGCGCGATCTGGACCCCCGGCCACACCCCCGGCCACGTCTGCCTCCACCTGGAGGAGGAACACCCGGCGCGGCTGCCCGGCAACGGCCGCCTCTTCTCCGGGGACCACCTGCTGCCCGGGATCTCCCCGCACATCGGCCTGTACGAGGACCCGGAGGACATCCGGGTCACCGACCCCCTCGGCGACTACCTCGACTCCCTCGAACGCGTCGGCCGGCTGGAGCCCGCCGAGGTGCTCCCGGCCCACCAGCACGCCTTCACCGACGCCCCCGCCCGCGTACGGGAACTCCTGGAGCACCACGAGGACCGGCTGACCGGGCTGTGGCGGCTGCTGGCCGAGCCGCTGACCCCGTGGGCGCTCGCGGAGCGGATGGAGTGGAACCGCCCCTGGCCGCAGATCCCGTACGGCTCCCGCACCATCGCCGTCTCGGAGGCGGAGGCGCATCTGCGGCGGCTGGTGAAACAGGGCCGGGCGGAAGCGGTCCCGGGCACGGACCCGGTGACGTACCGGGCGCTGTGACCGTCCGGGCGCGCCCGCCGGTAACCGCTGTGACCGTCCGCGCGCGCCCGCCGGTAAGGGGCGCCGGGGCCCGCCGCCCCCCCGGGCCGGCCGGCTACGGGCCGGTAGAGTGGGCCCGTCGTCCACATCTCCGTACGGGGGGAAGCCGGTGCGAATCCGGCGCTGACCCGCAACCGTGACCCGGCCCGCACTCCGCGGGACGGCAAGCCGGAATGCCCCGTACCGGAGGTGCGCGGCTCGTGCCGCCGGGGCCTCCGGCGGCCGGCACCGTCGAGGTAAACGGAGCCGGAGCCCGGTGCCTGCGCGTGCCTGCCTCCCGCTCCCCCAGCACGAGAGGCACCCGCCCCCCATGAACGTCCGCCGCAGCGCAGCCGCGCTCGCCGCCTCCGCCGTGCTCTGCGTGGGTGCCGCCCCCGCAGCCCTCGCCGACACCCCGCCGCCCTCCCCCTCCGCGCCCCCGGTCGTCCCGTCGGGCCTGTTCGGCAAGGCCGATCCGACGTACGACGGCGTGTGGCGCCAGTCGATCGCGCTGCTCGCCCAGCGGACGGCCGGCGAGAAGCCCGCCGCGCAGGCGGTGGACTGGCTCACCGGCCAGCAGTGCGCGAACGGCGGCTTCGCCTCCTTCCGCGCGGACGCCGGCCAGGCCTGCGACGCGACGACCGTGCTCGACACCAACGCCACCGCCATCGCCGTGCAGGCGCTGAAGGAGCTCGGCGGCCGGGACGCGGCCGTCCGGAAGGGCGTGGACTGGCTGAAGTCCGTCCAGAACGAGGACGGCGGCTGGGCGTACGTCCCCGGCTCCCCCAGCGAGGGCAGCTCCACCTCGATCGTGATCAGCGCCCTCGCCGTGGCGGGCGAGAAGCCCGCCGAGGTCAGGTCGAAGGCGGGCAAGTCCGCGTACGACGGTCTGCTCGCCTTCCAGCTGGGCTGCTCCGCCGAGCCGGCCGCCGACCGGGGCGCCTTCGGCTACCAGGCCGCCGACGGCAAGCTCCCCGCCAACGCCGACGCCACGGCCGCCGCCGCCCTCGCCGGGCTCGGCAAGGGCGCCGTCGTCGACCCCGACGCCACCGACACCCCGGCCGCCGCGCTGCCCTGCCCGGCCGGGGCCGGCGACCCTGCGGGCGCCGCCCAGGGCGCGGCCGGCTACCTGGCCGAGGCCCTGAAGAAGGACGGCCACCTCACGGCCGTCACCCCGGGCGCGGACCAGCCCACCGCCGACACCGGCAACACCGCCGACGCCGTCCTGGCCCTGGTCGCCACCGGGCACCGGCAGTCGGCGGCGGGCGCGCTGGAGTGGCTCAAGGCCAACTCCGCCGACTGGTCGAAGGGCAACCCGGCGGCGCTGGGCACCCTGGTCCTCGTCGCGCACGCCACCGGCACCGACCCCAAGGCCTTCGGCGCCGCCGACCTGGTCGGCGCGCTGAACGCGACCGGCCCCGCCCCGCAGCCGGCCAACGCCGAGGCGGAGAAGGTGGAGAGCAAGGACGACGGCGGCTCCGGCGGCCAGAACGTGTGGTGGATCATCGGCGCGGGCGCCGCGGCCGGCATGGGCATCGGCATCCTGCTGAGCGGCCGCCGGAAGAAGAACCAGCTGTGACCCGCCGCCGTCCGCGCACCCTGGCCGCCGTGCTCCTGGGCGCCCTGCTGACCCTGCTCGCCGCTTCCCCGGCCCTGGCGGCGAGTTACCGCTACTGGTCGTTCTGGGACGGCGCGCACGGGCAGTGGGCGTACGCGACCCAGGGTCCGTCGACGGCCCGGCCCGCGGACGGCGCGGTCCTCGGCTTCCGCTTCTCGGTGAGCAGGGACGCCGCCGACCAGTCGGGGCGGCCGCGCGCGGCCGCCGACTTCGAGGGCGTCTGCTCGGGCACCGCGGCGGCGGACGGCAAGAAGCGGGTGGCCCTGGTCCTCGACTTCGGCGTCCCCGCGGACGCGCCCGGCGGGGAGGCCCCGCCGCAGGACGCCCCGCGCACCGCCTGCGCCCAGGTGGCCCCCGACGCCACCGCCGCCGAAGCCCTGGCCTCGGTGGCGAAGCCGCTGCGGTACAACGGCGCGGCCCTGCTGTGCGGGATCTCCGGCTATCCGAAGACGGGCTGCGGCGAGCCGGCCGAGGACTCCGGGGGCGGCGCTCCGGCGGCCTCGGCGGCGGCGCCCGCCGCGGCGCCCGGGGAGACCGGCTCCTCCGGGCCGTCGGCGGGCCTCGTCGCGGGGCTGGCCGCGGTGGCCGTGCTCGGCGCGGCGGGCGTCTGGCAGTCCCGCCGCCGCCGTCGGCGATGACGCACGGCGCGGCGGGTACCGGCATACCCCCGGCCGGGCGCGGCCCCGGCCGGGCGGGTCGGGGCGCGGGCGGGGCGACGTACAAGAAGACCTGGAAGGCGCCCGAGGCGCGGCGCAGCAACGCCCTGCACGCGGGGGCCTGGTGGCTGTGGGCCCTCGGGCTCGCCACCGCCGCCTCCCGGACCACCAACCCGCTGCTCCTCGGGCTGATCGTCGGCGTCGCCGGGTACGTGGTCGCCGCCCGGCGCACCGACGCGCCCTGGTCGCGCTCCTACGGGGCCTTCCTCAAGCTCGGCCTGTTCGTCATCGGGCTGCGGCTGCTGTTCTCCATGCTGCTCGGCTCCCCGGTGCCCGGCGCGCACGTGCTGTTCACGCTGCCCGAGGTGCCGCTGCCCGCCTGGGCGCAGGGCATCCGCTTCGGCGGCAGGGTCAGCGCCGAGCAGCTCGTCTTCGCCTGCTACGACGGGGCGAAGCTGGCGGCGCTGCTGGTGTGCGTGGGCGCCGCGAACGCCCTCGCGAATCCGGCGCGGCTGCTGAAGTCCCTGCCCGCCGCCCTGTACGAGGCGGGGGTCGCGGTGGTCGTCGCCATGACCTTCGCGCCGAACATGGTCGCCGACGTGGCCCGGCTGCGGACCGCGCGGCGGCTGCGCGGGCGGCCCACCGGCGGGGTGAAGGCCGTCCTCCAGATCGGGCTGCCGGTGCTGGAGGGCGCGCTGGAGCGGTCGGTGGCCGTCGCCGCGTCGATGGACGCGCGCGGGTACGGGCGCACCGCGCGGGTCCCGGCGGCCGTGCGGCACACCACCAACGCGCTCACCCTCGGCGGCCTGCTCGGCATGTGCGCCGGCACGTACGGGCTGCTCGCCGCCGAGGGCGCCGCGTACGGGCTGCCCGTGCTCGGCGTCGGCCTCGTGCTGGCCCTGGCCGGGCTGCGGCTCGGCGGCCGGCGCAGCGTGCGCACCCGTTACCGGCCCGACCGGTGGGGGGCGCGGGCGTGGCTGGTCGCCGGGTCGGGGGCGGCGGTGGCGGTCCTGCTGATCCACGCGGCGTCGGTGGATCCGGCGGCGCTGCGGCCGGGCGTGGTCCCGCTGGTCGCGCCGACGCTGCCGCTGTGGCCGGCGGCGGCGGTGCTGATCGGTCTGCTTCCCGCCTTCGTGGCACCCGTACCTACCCAGGAGTCCGCGTCGTGATCCGCTTCGAGCAGGTGTCGGTGACGTACGCCGACGCCGCCCAGCCGTGCCTGCGGGACGCCGACTTCACCCTCCGGGAGGGGGAGCTGACGCTCCTCGTCGGCCCGTCCGGGGTCGGCAAGTCGACGCTGCTCGGCGCCGTGTCCGGACTGGTGCCGCACTTCACGGGCGGGGTGCTGCGGGGGCGGGTGACGGTGGCGGGGCGCGATACGCGCACGCACCGGCCGCGGGAGCTGGCGGACGTGGTGGGCACGGTGGGGCAGGACCCGCGGGCGCACTTCGTGACGGACGTGGTCGAGGACGAGCTGGCGTACGGCATGGAGTCCCTGGGCCTGCCGCCCGCCGTGATGCGGCGCCGGGTGGAGGAGACCCTCGACCTGCTGGGCCTGAACGAGCTGCGCGACCGGCCCATCGCCTCCCTGTCCGGGGGGCAGCAGCAGCGGGTCGCGATCGGTTCGGTGCTGACCCCGCACCCCAAGGTGCTGGTCCTGGACGAGCCGACCTCCGCGCTGGATCCGGCGGCGGCGGAGGAGGTCCTGGCGGTGGTGCAGCGGCTGGTGCACGACCTCGGCACGACGGTCCTGATGGCGGAACACCGCCTGGAGCGGGTCGTCCAGTACGCGGACCGCGTCCTGCTCCTGCCCTCCCCGGGCGCCGCGCCGCTCCTCGGCACCCCGGCGGAGATGATGGCCGTCTCCCCGGTCCACCCCCCGGTGGTCTCCCTGGGCCGCCTGGCCGGCTGGCACCCCCTCCCCCTGACCATCCGCGCGGCCCGCCACCAGGCGCAACCCCTGCGCACCCTCCTGACCACGGCTACGAAGCCCACCCCCGAGGCCGCCGCTACGGAGGCCTCCCCCATGGCCCCCTCCGCCGCCCCGGGACCCGCTGCCCGGCCCCCGGCCGGGTCCCGAGGCTCGACCCAGACCCCCGCGCCCCGGACGCCGGCATGTTCAGCCCCGCCGGCGCTTGAGGCGCGGGGTCCGGGGCCGAGCCCCGACCCCACAGCCCCGCCGGCGCTTGAGGCGCGGGGTCCGGGGCGGAGCCCCGGTTTCGGGAAGGGGCGGGGTGGGGGAGAAGCTCCGCGCAGCGGGCCCGGCCTGCTCGCGCGGCTGCGCGGGCGCCGCCCCGCCCCGGCCCCCATGAGCGGCAGCGCCCCCGCCGCCACCGTCAAGAACCTCGGCGTCCGCCGAGCCCGCACCGAGGTCCTCCGCGACATCACCCTCACCGTCGCCCCCGGCGAAACCATCGCCCTCATGGGCCGCAACGGCGCCGGCAAATCCACCCTCCTCGCCACCCTGGTCGGCACCCTCGCCCCCGCCACCGGCGAGGTGACCGTCGGCGGCCGCACCCCCCACCGCACGCCGCCCCCGGAGATGGTGCGCCGCGTCGGCCTGGTCCCCCAGGAACCCCGCGACCTCCTCTACGCCGACACCGTCGCCGCCGAGTGCTCCGCCGCCGACGCCGACGCGGACGCCGCCCCCGGCACCTGCCGCGCCCTGGTCTCGGCCCTGCTGCCCGGCGTACCGGACGACACCCACCCCCGTGACCTGTCCGAGGGCCAGCGCCTGACCCTGGCCCTGGCCCTCGTGCTGACCGGCCGACCCGCCCTGCTCCTCCTCGACGAGCCGACCCGCGGTCTGGACTACGCCGCCAAGGCCCGCCTGATCGAGCTGCTGCGCGACCTCGCCGCCGACGGCCACGCCATCGTCCTGGCCACCCACGACGTGGAACTCGCCGCCGAACTGGCGCACCGGGTCGTGATCCTGGCGGGCGGCGAGATCGTCGCGGACGGCCCGACGGCCGAGGTGGTGGTGTCCTCCCCCGCCTTCGCCCCGCAGGTGGCCAAGGTGCTGGCCCCGGGCCACTGGCTCACGGTGTCCCAGGTGGCCGCGGCCCTCGCCCGTACGGAAGCCCCGCCCGGGACCCCCGCCTCCGCCCCCACGGAGCGGGCCACGCCATGACCCGCCCCCTCCGCATCGGCCCCCGCGCCGCCGTCGCCCTGCTCCTCGTCACCCTCATCGGCATCGCCGCCTTCGGCTGGCCCCTCCTCGCCGACCCCGGCTCCGGCCTCGCGCACTCGGAGGACGCCCCCTGGCTCTTCGCGGCGCTGCTCCCGCTCCTGGTGGCGGTGGTCGTCGCGACCATCGCCGACCAGGGCATGGACGCCAAGGCCGTCGCGATGCTCGGCGTGCTCGCCGCCGTGGGGGCCGCCCTCAGACCCCTGGGTGCGGGCACGGCCGGGCTGGAGCCGATGTTCTTCCTGATGGTGCTGAGCGGCCGCGTCCTCGGTCCCGGGTTCGGGTTCGTCCTCGGGTCGGTGACCATGTTCGCGTCGGCCCTGCTCACGGGTGGGGTCGGTCCGTGGATGCCGTTCCAGATGCTGGCCCTGGGCTGGTTCTCGCTGGGCGCCGGGCTGCTGCCCGGTCCGGAGCGGATCCGGGGGCGGGCCGAGCTGGCGCTGCTCGCCGCGTACGGGTTCCTCGGCTCGTTCGCGTACGGGACGGTCATGAACCTCCAGGGCTGGGTGCTCCTCCAGGGCATGGGCCAGGGCATCTCCTTCCACCCCGGCGAGCCGGTGCCGGCGAACCTCGCGCGCTTCCTCGCGTACTGCCTGGCCACCTCCGTGGGGTGGGACCTGGGGCGGGCGGTGCTGACCGTCGTCCTGACCCTCACCCTGGGGGCCACCCTGCTGAAGGCACTGCGCCGGGCCACGCGGAAGGCTGCCTTCGAGGCGCCCGTTTCCTTCGATTCCGTGCCGTTTTCGACCCCTTCCCCCTCTCCGAAAGGGAGACGAACGGCCACGCAGGGTGAGATCGGGGTCCCCCGCGGGTGAGGCGCCCCACAGGACCCACGTCACATACGACCCGGGATCGTAGAGCCGA